>CABTZA010000039.1 GCA_902489225.1 uncultured Collinsella sp. | reverse complement strand
GCAGTGCAATACGGCCGACGCAGCCCCCTTAAGGCGGCCGCATGTTAATAAGAAGTTATCACAACTTAATAAATAACTATCAGGCATATCGCCCAACGAGCGCAAAAGAGGGGCTGAACGGCACTTGGTCGTCCAGCCCCTCCCCTCTTGCAATTACTTGCCGTTGACGATGCGCTCGACGTCGGAAGCGATCATGAACTCCTCGTCCGTAGGGATGACGAAAATCTTGACCTTGGAATCCTTGGCGGACAGGCACCAAGCGCCGTCGCCACGCAGGGCATTACGGGCGTGATCCATCTTGACGCCCATAAAGGCCAGACGATCGGACACGCCAGCGCGAACGGCCGGAGCGTGCTCGCCGATGCCGGCGGTAAAGACCAGGGTGTCCATGCCGCACATGGAGGTGGCCATCTCGGCGGCCTTAGCGGCAATCTTGTAGACGAACATATCGAAGGCGAGCTGAGCCTCGGGGTCACCAGCAGCGGCGAGCTCCTCAACGTTGCGGCAGTCGTTGGTCTTGCCACCGGTCACAGCCAAAAGGCCAGACTTCTTGTTCATCATCTCGTCGACCTCGTCGAAGGTGTAGCCACCCTCGCGCTGCAGGTAGCACACGGTAGCCGGGTCGATGGAGCCGCAGCGGGTGCCCATCATGACGCCGTCGAGCGGCGTCAAGCCCATGGTGGTGTCCATGCACTTGCCGTCCTCGATGGCGCACAGGGAAGCGCCGGAGCCGATATGGCACACGACGACCTTGCGGGCCTCGCCGTTGGTCATCTCGGCGACCTTCTTGGAGATGTAGCGATAGCTGGTGCCGTGGGCGCCGTACTTACGGATGTGCAGCTTGTCGCAAACATCCTTGGGAAGGGCGTAGGTCTTGGCGACCTCGGGCATGTTGAAGTGGAAAGCGGTGTCGTAGACCGTGACGTTGGGCAGATCGGGATACTGCTCCAGGCAGTACTCGATAACGTTGGCCTCGGGGTTGTTGTGCAGCGGCGCCAGCGGGGCGACCTCGCGAATCTTGGCGAGGACGTCCTCGTCGACGAGGGAGGAATCACCAAAGTACCAACCGCCCTGAACGATACGGTGGCCGATGCCCTCGATCTTGACGCCGTTGGCCTCAAGGTCCTTCAGGACGACCTCGATGGCGACCTTGTGGTCGGGGAACTCGATGTTCTCGGTCACCTTCTTGGAGCCATTGGCAGCATGGGTGAAGGTACCACCGGTAAAGCAGACGCGCTCGCAGGAGCCCTTTGCGGACACCTTATGGGACTTGGTGTCGATGACCTGATACTTAAGGGTCGAAGATCCCGCGTTGACGACCAGAACGTTCATGTGTCTCCCTACTAACAGGCGGTGTGGCGCCGCCAGGTTACATACGCTTCAATAATAAACCCAAACGCCCTCGCGCTCGGGTTTATTGCGTTGATATATAAGTTATCGGTGCCTAAATACTCATGGCCTTTGACTTGTAAGACGAAATAGCGCGGGGATATACACCAGGGAAGAAATCCCGAGCGCAACAAGCAATACGACTCGAATGCCCGCGATGCTGCTCAACGCAGCATTGAACAGATAGAAAAGGATGGCACCCACCGCCACCATCTGGCTTTGGACCGAAATCAGTGAACAGCGCATCGAAGAATCGACAGCATTTTGAAAAATTGAGTATTTAATTGGAGCAAATAACGAGTACGCGACCGTCTGCAGTACATAGAACACGGGCAGCAAATAGACCGGAGTAAAGGGAATCAAAAACAGAGCAGCCAGGGAAAGGCGCACGATGCCGCAAATACGCGCAAAACGGCCCTTGTCGACATGAGCAATCACACTGGGCACAATAAGCCCCATGGAGGCCGAGGCAAGAAGCTGGACCGCAATGATCACACCCGAAGCGACGGCATTCATTCCGCGACCCGCAAGCAACAGTGAGAAAAAGTCTTCCAGGGCGACAAAAGCAAATGCCTGAGAGCAGTCCATGATGAACGCTGAACGAAGAATGCCGTTACGCGCAATAGCGGCACCGATCATCTTCGGGCTAATTCCACGCTTAGGTGTCGCTGTAGTGTCCCCTCTTCGCATCTCAGGAATGCAGACAACGACAACCAACGTCAACACCATTGCGATGATATCTGCCAAAAGACCAATGAGATACGCGCCAGCGGACGAAATGAAACCGCCCACACAAGCGGAGAGGGCATAAGAGGCATAGAAAACAAATCGCTCAACGACATTAAGCCTTACGAGCTGGTCCAGAGAGACGCTGTCAATGTAAATCGCTTCCATGGACCCGCTCATACATGCAGCGGCAAAACCTTTGAGAGCAAACGCGCCGATTAAAAGCAGAGGAGAACGGACGAGAAGCAGGGCGGCGTAGTATCCAAGCATCCCCACGACGCCAACGAGACCACTTGTCTTTCGTCCAAACCTATCGGCAATATAGCCAGTGGGAACTTCAAGGATGAACTTGCTCACTTGATATGCAATCATCATGCTAGAAATCGCCACCATCGAGAATCCGACGAATTCAAGGTAAACCGTCAGAAAATACAAAATGGTGCTGAAGTTCGACAGAAAAACAAACGTCATATAAAGCAAAACCGTACGGTTTTTCATGCTCCGCCCTCCAAGAGTCAACAATCTAAATCGGAATCTTGGAAAAGCATGAGGGCAAAGCCGTCAGTCATGTGTTACAAGGCGTCAACATTCACTTGACGACACGAGGCCAAATGGCCTCACGAAGCAAGATGACGCAATAGGTGAAGAAATACCGTCTGGTGTCGATCGGTCCAGGCATTTTGTCGATAGCAAAAGTAGATGGGCAAGGCTACGTCATGCGAACCTTCAATAGAGTACTCGCTCACTTCCGACCCATCTGATGCGAGAGAAGAGCCAGAAAAACCCAATATCAATCCCCCGGCTTGAAGAAACTCAGCCTGCGCTCTGTTTCCGTATTCGACGTCGCGGAAGCGGAAATTAACCAGCTGAGCTTCGGGGCATTGATTGATCGCATTGAGACAGGGCGACAAATTAATGGGAACAGCTAACCTGCCGCCCAGTAACTCACGAACGGTCATAGCACCCACAGATTGATGACCCGCTGGGCACGAAAGAACCTTGAGCTCCTTTTCACCCAAGTATTTCGAAGAAAGGACACTGTCCCTTGGTTCCTCAAATGAGATGGCCGCATCCGAAATGCCAAGCACAAGTGATTCAAAGCATGTAGCCGTTGGCTGATGCCACACATCAAGGTGAATCTGAGGGTGCGAGCTTTCAAACGAGTCGTACCAGTTTTCGGAAAAAAGACGCCCCCGCCCGTGAAGACAGGGGACGTAAAGACGAAAGTGGCCGTCGGGCGAAACGCCACCGTTCCCCGATTGGGTGTACTTTTTGAGATCGTCGACTTGTGCCAGGATCACGCGTGCACGACGCGCAAATTCTCTGCCCGCCGGAGACAAAACAGCCTCCCCCGCCGATCGATTGAGCAAAACGATCTGATACTCAGACTCCAGTTTCTTAATTGCCGACGAGACAGCCTGTGGGCTCACGTGAACGGCGCGAGCCGCTTTGCGCACGCCGCCGTAGTTCGCTACCGCTTGAAGGTATTCGAGTTGAGAAAACTGCATAGGTTACTCCAAAGGCAGCCAAGGCGACGGGCCGTGCGTCCTCAGATGAGGTTCTCGCCCAGGTTCTTGCCGCCGAGGACGTGCATGTGGAAGTGCATGACGGTCTGACCGGCGTTGACGCCCTTGTTGGAGATGACGCGGAAACCGTCCTCCAGACCCTTGGCCTTGGCGACCTCCTGGATGGCGTGGGCCATGGCGCCCATGGTCTCGGCGGGCACGTTATCGGCGATGTCACTGTAGTGCTTCTTGGGGATCACGAGCGTGTGGACCGGTGCCTGGGGATTGAGGTCGTCGAACGCGATGACCTGGTCATCCTCGTAGACGACGGTCGAGGGGATCTCGTGGTTGGCAATTTTGCAGAAGATGCAATCACACATGGTTGGTTCCTTTCTCACAGACCAAGGTAATTATATTTGGTCGGGATGGTTAGAACGAGAGGTTGTCGTCGGTGTTGGCGGCTTCGCCGTCGGCGAGCACGTCGTTGCCGTCGACGTCCTTCAGGAGCACCGAGACCTTCTGCTCGGCATCGGACAAGCGGGTACGCAGGCTCTTGAGGAGCTCGACGCCGCGGGTATAGCTCTCAAGCGACTCCTCGAGCTCCATATCACCCGACTCCAAGCTGCGGATGATGAGCTCCAACTCCTGTGAAGCCTGCTTGTACGTAAGCTGCTCGACCGGGGTCTTCTCTGCCATATCTGTTTCCTTTCCTAAAGGTTTATCGCTATGAAACGCGGCCTACTCGACCGTATCGACCGTTGCCGCCACGTTGCCGTCTGCCATGCGCACGCGAATAGCGTCACCGGGCTTAAAGGTCTTGGCGCTCGTGGCCACCCCATCATCGCTGTACGCGATGGAATAACCACGGGCAAGCACCTTGAGCGGCGACAGGGCATCGAGCGAGGCTGCCGCACGGCCCAGGTCGGATGCTGGCTTGTTGAGCATCGTGCGCCCCTGATGCTCCAGGCGGGAGCTTGCGAGCGTGAGCGCATGGCGCTTGCCATCGAGTCCTGAGGTGCTTGCGATCAAGCGCTCGGGCAGACGCTCAAAGTTGGAGCGGAATGCCCCAACCGAACGCGTTATGGCGCCGGACAAACGATCGGCCGTCAGGGCAAGCTCAGACTCGCGACGCTCAACCATAAACGTTGGGTCGTTGAGGCACGGGCGGCATGCGGCCGCATCGAGCGCATCGCCCAAGCGAGCCGTATAGGTATCCCAGGCACGGCGACCGCGCTGATCGAGCATCTCCAGGTCGACCTGGGCCGACCCAATCATCGATGCCATCGCAGCACCCAGACGTTGATAGCGCGCCTCGAGCACATCGGCCAACTCCGTCATAGCCGGCGCCACCGATTCGGCCGCCGCCGTAGGCGTGGAGGCGCGACGGTCGCTCACCATGTCGCAAATCGAGGTATCGGGCTCATGGCCAATGCCGGTCACCACGGGCACGGGACAAGCCGCCACCGCGCGGGCAAGCTCCTCGTCATTAAAGGTCATGAGGTCCTCAAAGGAGCCGCCGCCGCGCACCAACAAAATACAGTCGGGCGCCGGCGTAATGGAAGCGGCGCGGCGCAGGCCCTCAATGAGCTCTGTCGGCGCACCCTCGCCTTGTACCTTGGCACCCACGCAGACGAGCTCGACGAGCGGGTTGCGACGACGCAATGTGCGCTTGACGTCGTCGATTACGGCACCCGAAAGCGAGGTGACGACCGCCACGCGGGAGCAGAACACCGGGATGCGGCGTTTGCGCGCTTCGTCCATCAGACCCTCACGGCGTAGCTTTTCGGCCAGTTGCGCCACTTGTTGACGCAGCAGACCCTCCCCCGCCAGCGAAAACGAGCGAGCGACAAAGCTCATGCGGCCCGTAGCCTTATAGAGATTGAAGCTGCCCTTAAAGCTCACCTGCATACCGTCGCGCAGATCGAACGTGCGCTTGAGATAGGCACCCTTCCAAATGATGCAGTCAACGGCGGCCGAATCGTCCTTGATCTGGAAATAGCAGTGGCCGCTTCGGGCGTTAGGACCACGAAAACCCGTGACCTCGCCCAAGACGCTCAGCTGCGGAATGGCATCGAGCGCACCGGCGGCGATCTCCACCGCCTGGCTCACGCTGAGCTCCTTGCGCTCTTGCTCGTCCGAACCGTCGAACTCGGCGGAAACGGCATTACCGGTTAGGTTCCAGCCTGCCACGCAGCCTCCTTTCGTTATCGAGCACAGAGGCTCCGGCCCCGTGCGAAATTAAGTCCAACACATAGTACAGCGCCGCGAGGACACGAATCCCCACGGCGCCTGCCTGTCCCATTTGTTATCGGTTGGAGTTTCTGTTGTAGCGAGCCATAAGGTAGAGCAACTGAATGATCGAAGTGAGCGCTGCAGCCACATAGGTAAGCGCGGCTGCCGTCAGTACCTTCTTGGCGCCGTTGACCTGCTTGGAGCTCATGCCCGACTGCTCGATGTACGCCACAGCACGTCGGCTGGCGTCAATCTCGACAGGCAACGTAACGAGTTGGAACAGCACACTAAACGAAAAGAAGATCAACGCGAGGGTCGTGAGCCCGGCAATGTTCATAAACAGGCCCAAGAGTAACACGATGGTCCAGGTGTTCTGGGTAAAGTTGACGACCGGCACGAGGGCGGTACGCACTTTCATCATGGCATAGCCGCTTTGACGCTGGGCGGCATGGCCCGCCTCGTGGCAGGCGACGGCAACGCTTGCGACCGAACCGCCCGAACGGTTGGCATCCGACAGATACAGGTTGTTGTCCTGCGGGTTGTAATGGTCGGTGAGCTCGCCAGCGACACCCTTGATACCCACGGCGCTACAACCGTTGGCATCGAGCATGCGGCGAGCGACTGTGGCACCCGTATCGCCGTCCGAGCGAACCTTGGACCAGGTTTTGTACGTCGAGTTGATATAGTTCTGTGCGGCAAGGCCAAGCACCGTGCAGACAAGAACAACCAGCAGGTACAGCGGGTCGATGCCAAAGCCGTATCCATAGTAATAAGGCATGCGAATTCCTCCGAGTCGAGTTACACGTTGGAGGCATTTTACCCACTCAACCGGCTAGGCTTCCCTACAGGAGCTCGATTTTGCCGTCCTTCACCGTCAACCCCATATTGCCGGAAAGCAGATCGTCCAGGCGCGAGCCCACAAGCTCAAAGCGCCAACCTTCGCGCAGGCGGCTCTGCTCGGGATGCTCAATGTAGTCGGCCAGGTCATCGCGCGAGGCAATGACCGAGGTCGCAACGCCTGAGCGCTCGGCAACCAGGCGGATAAGCGCATACATAAGGTCAGTCACGCTCTCCAGCTCCGGCGAAATCTGACGATGTCCGCGCACCAAGAGCGGCAGGCGATCGTGCGGACAGCTCGCACCGCGCTTGATGGCCATGAGCGCACCGTCCACGTCGCGCTCCCCCAATTGATCGGTACCGCGAATGCTACGGAACTCCTCAACGCGCACGGGATTGCGCTTAACGAGCGCTAGCAGCGTGTCGTCGGACATGACCCACTTGCGTGGGATGTTGCGCCGCTCGGCGCGGTCCTCGCGCCAGGCGGCGAGCTCGCGCGCGATACCCAGCTGATGACGGCTGCACGAATTGATGCGCTTGACCTTGCGGAACGCCTCGTGGCGATCGGCGCGATAGTGTGACTCGTCAGCCAGCGGGCGCAGCTCGTCGAGCACCCAGTCCACACGGCCCAGCTCGCGCAGGCGGCTCATCATCTCGGTATAGGCGACGATCAGGTACTTGACGTCATCGATCGCATACTCAATCTGCTTATCGGTCAGCGGGCGGCGCGACCAGTCGGTCAGTGACTCGGTCTTGGGCAGCGATACGCCGCAGAACGTCTGAACAAGCGCGCCATACGAAATCTGCTGGCGCTCGCCCAAAAAGGCGGCGGCGACCTGCGTATCGAAAATCGGTCGTGGCAGCACGCCCACGGTATGGAGCATGACCTCCATATCCTGCGAGCACGCGTGGAAGACCTTGGTCACGCTCTCGTCGGCCATAAGCTCGGCCAGCGGCGATAGGTCGTCGATTACCAGGGGATCGACCGCGACGCTCTCAGCAGGGGTGGCAATCTGAACCAAACATAGACGCGGATGGAACGTGCGCTCGCGCAAAAACTCGGTATCGACGGCAATCGCGTCGAACTCACGGGCGCGCTGGCAAAAGTCGAGTAGAGCCTGATGTGTGGAAATGTACATATCAACCCATCGAATAAGGTTAGGCCCGAAAAACACGGGTAGGATATCGGCATTGCCTTACAACTATACTCGGTTAGTCACAGAACGGGAACGTAAGTATGCGCTGCCTTATCATCCACAACCCGGCATCGGGCCCCAGCTCAGATGAAATCTTCGCATTCACGCACGCCCTTGCACAGGGCGGCGACGAGGTCGTGATGCGCTTTATCGGCGATGGCATGGAACCCGAGGACGCCGTGGCAGACGTGCGCGAGTTTGACCGCGTGGTCGTTTCGGGCGGCGACGGCACCGTCTCCAACGTGCTCGACCAGATGCGCGGGTGCGGTGTCCCCACGCTCGTCTTCCCCTCCGGCACAGCCTGCCTGTTCTTCAACAACATCGGCAATGCCCCCGAGGCGGCGGCGCTCGCCAAGGCCTGCCGTGCCGGTCGCACGGTCAAAGTCGACATGGGCGAGCTCTTTTGGCTCGACGAGAACGGCAACGAGAAGCGCCACGGCTTCATCATCATCGCCGGCTCGGGCTTCGACGCCGAGATCATGATGAAGGCCGCCCCCACCAAAAACGACATCGGCGAGATCGCCTACTTCCTCTCTGCGCTCGCCACGCCCAACCCTACGGTAGCGCACTTTACGATTGAGCATGACGGCATTGTCGAGGAGCTCGACGGCATCTGCTGCATGGCCGGCAACACCTCGGTCATCCAAAACGACATCAACCTGTTCCCCGACTGCCGTATGAACGATGGCATGGTCGACATTGCGGTCATCGAACCCGTGCGCACCGTGCAGCTGCTGCCTACCGTGATCACCGCCGCACTCGACCCCGCCGGCAAGGTACTCGGGCGCCCGCAGTTCAAGATCATCCAGACCAAGGAAGCCAAGATCACCTGCACCCCGTCGCTGGGCATGCAGTTCGATGGCGAGATTATCTCCAGCAACTCGGGCGTCTTTGGAGCCCGCGCGCTTCCACAATGCCTCGACCTCATCGTCGACGAATTCTCCCCGCTCGGAAAATAGGAGGACCCTATGAACGACAATCCCCTGCTCGGCTTCATCATCATCGTTTTGGCCATGCTCGTCGGCTATGCGATCAACGTGATCCACCGCCGGAAGAAGTAATTCCACATTGGTATGATATTCATCCAATTATCGTCTCCCCTGCTGTTTATGCATTTGCCAAACAGCAGGGGGATTTTCATTTCGGGCATTCCCAGCTACTTTATTCGGCTACAGTAATCACAGGGCGCCTTTATTAAAGTAAAGCTACAAACTGAGTATAATTAACCGCTCATCGCATATTTCATTACGCTTATCGAGTAAGTTTCTTTCATAGATGAATATTGTTTCCAGTTCGTTACGCTAATGGGGTGTCTTTATTGGCTGAAGCCCTCTGGCAACGGAGGGCTTTCGCACGCTGGGAGGGAAAATGAGGAAAACTCACCCCGTCAACGCGCTCAAGAAGCTAGGCATAGGCCTCGCCTTTGGAGCTGCAACCATCATGTCCATGCCGACATCTGCGCTCGCCTGCACGCAGATATACATGGGCAAAAACCTTACGGCCGACGGCAACACGTACTACGGCCGCGCCGAGGACTTTGGCAAGCGCTATCTTAAGCACTACGGCATCGAACCTGCCCACGAACCTGGCTTTAAGTACAGCTCGATTGAATCTGCTTTTGAATACACTTCGAACAAGCCTACCTATCGCTACAGCTATGTACGCGACCACCCCTCCAACTGGATGGGTCGCACCGACGCCTACTCCGAGGCCGGCATCAACGAGAAGGGCGTCTCCTGCTCCGCCACGCTAAGCACCTCCTATAACGAGGAGGCCGCTGCAGCAGACCCCATCGATGAGGAAGTGGGTCTGGGCGAGTACAGTTACGGCAGCATCATCCTGGGCGAGAGCGCCACGGCCCGCGAGGGCGTCGAGCTTCTCGGCAGCCTGATCGATGATCAAGGCGTCTGCACCAACGACCAGATCATCATCGCCGACAACAACGAGACCTGGCTGTTCGCCACACTTTCCGCCCATCAGTGGATCGCCATGAAGCTCGCTGACGACGTCGCGTCGCTCAACCCTAATATCGGGAGCCTCAACTACGATGTCGACCTCAATGACACCGAGAATTGCCTCCACTCTGAAAAGATCCAATCCATGCCCGAAGAAAAGGGTTTCGCCAAATACTCCGCTGACGGCAAATTCGATGTCGCCAAAACGTATGGCGAAAGCCTCGCCGATTCCGGCGTAAACCAGTGGTCCCGTTATGTGCAAGGCCGCAATTATTTTGGTAGTCAGCTGACCGAAGGCACAGATTACGACATTATCACAGTAAAGGAGAAAGGAAAACCTGACCAAAAGGGAGCCATGGTCAGCGAAATCCAGCCCCTGTTCTTCAAGCCTGGCAAGTCTGGTTGGAGCACTTTCGAGTTGATTCGCGCCTTCGGCAACCGCGGCGAGAACGTCCCTGGCCTCAACGCGAACACTGATGGTGTTTATTGCATCGGCAGCGAGCGCAACACCGAGATCAACCTCTTCCAGATTCGTCGCGGGTATGACCCCGAAGTCGCTACCATCCAGTGGGAAATGCTCTCCCGCGCCGCGTACTCCGTCGCCATCCCGTTGTACTCCGCTCTGATAACTGAGGTCAGCCCGTACTTCAGCGATCAGACCGTCTCCTTCGATCACTGCAAACAGACTGACGTCGTGTACAACGAGGAGCCCGAGAACTCAATCAACTACGTCCTCATGGACATCAGCTCGCTCTGCTTTGAGAACCCTGACACCCTTGGTATCAGCGTCCGTGCCTACCTCGATGCGCTCCAGAACGAGCTCATCGAGCAGAACAAGGAAGTTGACGCCGCCATGCTAGCCGAGACGACCACCGAGGGCCGCACTGCCCTGGCTAACAAGGCCGGCAAGGCTGCTACCGAGAACACCTACAAGAAGTGCAAGGCACTGCTCCAGGAGATGCGCGCCTATCAGAAGGCCGAAAACTTCGACCAGCCCTTCACCCCGAGCGACCTGAACACCGAGATCAACGGCCTCAAGGTGTCCATCACCTACGCCAAGGACGCTCTTGCCACCGACCCGGTAACCCCGGATCAGCCTGGTACTCCTGAGCAGCCCGGTACTCCTGAGCAGCCCGGTACCCCCGAGCAGCCCGCTAAGCCCGAGCAGCCGGCCGCCAAGCCTGAGAAGCCTGGCAAGTCCGACACCACGACCACGGTAACCACTAACAAGACGAACACCAAGGGCGGCCTGCCCACCACCGGTGATCGTTTTGATGGCCGCATGGTGGCCGCATTCGCCATCGCTGGCGTTGCCGTCATCTCCGCGGGCGGTTACTTCCTCTACCGTCGCAATAAGGAGTAACGTCTTAGCTGAGCGGACAAGGCAGCAATGGCAGCCTCGCCCGCTCAGCCCGCTCTTTTGACCGGCGGGAAACCCGCCTGAAATCTTTTTAAAAAAGATTTCCCCGCACACACTTCGCTGTGCTATAGTGCAGCGCAACAGCAACTAGGTGCGACCGCGCCACGGCATCACGAAAGGAGCCACCAACATGAAGAACACGATGAAGTCTCTCAACAACTGGTGGTGGCGTGATGCGAATACGATCGGTCGACAGTGAGTCCCTCACGCCTGTTTTTGCGCTCTAGGTGATTGGAAGGCCTCCGGTTTCGACCGGGGGCCTTTTTCTATCTCGAGCCCGATCGCATTCGCATCACGCGCCTCCGCTTTTCTCTTGCACCCCCATTCCGAAAGGATTTTCACCATGTCTCAGAACACCACCGCCGCCCAGCCCCGCACCGTCCAGACCGCCGACCGCGGCAAACTCGACGTCCGCGCCCTCGTCCTGCTCGCCATCCTGCTCGCTGCCGGCTTCATCCTCAACTTCACCGTCGGCAAGGCCATCTCGGGCATCTCGGGCGGCATGATCAGCCCCGAGTTCATCATCTCGGCCTTCTGCCTCACCATCCTGGTCGTTCGTCCCAACATCGGCCAGGCGCTCGTCATTGGCCTCATCTCGGCTGCCGTGATCCAGATCACCACCACTTCGCCGTTCGTCGATTTTGCCGCCGAGGGCATCGCCGCCATGCTCATGGCCGGCATCGTCAACGCCGCCGGCAAGAACGGTCAGGTCAAGCCAGCCATCGCCATTGTCGCAACCTTCCTGACCACCTTTGTCTCCGGCGTCATCTTCATGATCATCAAGATGGCCATGCTCGGCGTGGTCGGCGAGCTCGCCGCCGCCATGCTGCCCGTCGTTGCCATGACCGCCGTCTTTAACGCCATTCTGGTCGGCGCCCTCTACCTGCCCATCCAGAAGGCTCTTAGACTCAACTAACCCGCTCGGCTTTACGAGCCACCCCATCTTGGCGTTCATTCGTCGCTCGCGTACCCAAGTACGCTTCGCTCCTCTTTCTCGCGCCAACCTGGGGCCCCTCGTAAAGCCGTCTCCGTGCTTCACCACCAAAAACTGTCCCAAACGACTAGCTTTTGGGGACGTTCTTAAACGACTAGTCAT
>CABTZA010000038.1 GCA_902489225.1 uncultured Collinsella sp. | reverse complement strand
GGACAGACGTTTCAGTTATGAACTCGCAGCTAGTCGCTACTTAATCTTGGTCGTACCCGGCGCCAGGTTGGGGTCGGTCTCGTTGGCCTCGGTCTGGAAATGCTCGGTATAGACGTTCTTGCCGTCGCGGAACATCTCGTAGTACTGCATCTTGGCGTAATCCTCGCGCGCCTTGGTGGCAGCGGCGGCGACGGCGTCATCGCCGGTGACGTTGGAGGAGAGCGCCCAGCGCAGGCTGGCGTCCTCGTAGCCGACCGAGTTGATGGCGGGCAGCGACTCGCGCAGCGTCATGTGCGCTTTCTGGTAGTCGGTCAGCGGTGCGCCGATCAGTTGCATCAGCTGGGTGGACAGGTAGTTGGTGGACAGGTCGTCGACCTCGCTTGTCTGGTCGCAGCCGGCAACGTCGTAGTTGGCCCAGATGATGTAGTCGGTCTGCCACAGACGTTCCTGGTGCGTGGCATCGTCCTCGCCGGTAAACCACTTATCGTTGAACTTGGACGGGAAGAACGGCTGGTGGTCGCCCCAGAACACCACGACCACCTTGCGATCGAGTTTGCTCAGGGCGTTGAGGAAGTAGCGAAGCGCCTGGTCGGACTGCTCGATGCACGAGACGTACTCGTCGACATCGGACAGCGTGCCGTCCTCAACGGTCTTGGCGTCCAGGTCGGTTGTGTCGATGTTGAGATGCATCTGCTTGTCGACCGGCAGCAGGCCCGTGTCGTAGCCCGAGTGGTTCTGCATGGTCACGTCGAAGATAAACTGCGGATCGGCGTTCTGGTCGAGCAACTCGAGAATCTTGTCGTAGGTAGCCTGGTCGGTCACCATGCCGCGCAGGGTGTCGGCTCCCTGGAAGTCGTTGATGGACAGGAACTGGTCAAAGCCAAAGTCCTTGTAGACGTTCTCGCGGTTCCAGTTGGTCGCGTGGTTGGGGTGCATGGCCGTGGTGGAATAGCCGAGCGATTTGAACTGCTCTGCCAGGTTCCCGGTCGTCTCCATGTTGTAGATGGTGTAGGGATACACGCCCGAGCCCAGGTTGGCCATGGAGTTGCCGGTCATAAACTCAAACTCGGTATTGGCGGTGCCGCCGCCGTAGGCGCTCACGTAGAGCTTGCCACGGCTGAGGCAGTTGGACAGGCTCTTAAAGTACTGCGGGCCGTCGTAGCCGGCGCGCATGTTCTGGTAGATCGACAGATCCGAGAAGGTCTCGTTCATGATGGCGATGACCGTGGGCTTCTCGCTGTCGAATTGCTCTTTTGCGGCGGCGCGCTCGTCGCTCTTGGCCGCGTCGGACTTGTCGTAGGCCTTGGCGTACTTTTTGAGCGTGGCCTTGGCATCGTCAACGGAGTAGTCGGCGGGTTTGGGCGGCTTGATGGACTGTGCTGCACTAATAAAGGCAGGCAGATAGCCCTCGCGCCAGTAGCTCTCGAGCGGGCGCCAGGTGTAGACGGTGATGCCGAGAGTGTTGTAGTAGTCGATGAGGGTGACGTGCGCGGTCACGCCGCCCAGGCACAGCACGGCGACGAGCAGGTTGGTGAGCAGCATGCGCTTGGCGTTGGCGGCACCCTTCTGACGGTGCGGTGCCACCAGGCCGGCGTACTCGCACAGCAGCATGGCGATGGCGGTAAAGCCCATGGACAGCACACAGAACAGCGAGATGGAGAAGGTGTAGCCGGTGCCGGCGACCGCGGCGGCGGTGGAGATGGCCGAAAGGTCGCCCGGCTGGATGGGCATGGATTTAAACGTGATGACGAAGAACTCGGCAATGCCCAGGACAAAGAGGGCAAAGGCCAGGACCGCGGGGGCTGCGCCGTGGCGCTGGAATAGGAAGAACAAACCGACCATGAGCACGGTGATGATGGCCCATTCGAGCAGGATGCACAGGGGGTAGACCCAGGTAAAGTCGTGGTTGGACGAGACTTCCATTCCCAGCAGCGCAAAGACGCCGGCGAGCAGCAGGCACAAGACAGCGGCGACGAGCGGTTTGCCCACAAAGGCGCCGCGCAGGCGGGCGAGCTTGCCGGTGGGGGCGGGGGCGTCGGGCGCGGCGAACGCAAAGACGCGCGGGGCGATGCGATCGCGGGCGATGCTGGCCCAGGCGCATCCGGTGAGGATGGCGTTGGTCAGGATGAGCATCACAAAGGCGAGCGGCTCGTTTTGGGCGACGAGGCCAATGGCGCCCCAAATAGTCAAAAAGACCTGGAACAGGCCGAAGACGACGCTCCACCCAAGAGCGCTTTTGGCAACGGTGCCCGACTGAGCGCGAATGGCCTTGGCCTCGCGCAAGACAAGGTAGACGGTCGCCGCAAGACCGACGAGCGAGATGGCGGCAGCGAACATGCTGAGACTCCTCACAAACTAAAACGTACGAAAGCGGGGGTTTACCCGATTGTTACCAAGATATGCGCTGCAATTGGTGGCTGCGCACAACAACCAGCCATATTAACGCGCACGTGCGGCGGTGTGGCGCAATGTAGTGGCGGCCTGCGCGATAATGGACGGGAATTACACGGAAACGTAAAGGCTTCTTAAAGAATTAGCGAGGATAGAGCTATGGGCGAGCAGGTTTGTATGACGGGCACCGAGTACTGCGGCGGAGCTGTGGGCGTGGACGCGGGCGGCTATCCGGTCGAGACTACGGGCAACGCGGCGCTGGACATCTTGGAACACCGCTCGTCCACGCGTGCCTTCGCGCGTGATGACGACGACCGTCCCGTGGCGGTGACCGACGAGCAGCGGGCGGCGATCTTGCATGCGGCGAGCCGCGCGCCGTCGGCGGGCGCCATGATGATGTATTCCATCGTGAGCATCCGCGAGCAGGCAACGCTCGACCGCCTGGCCGACCTGTGCGACCACCAGCCCATGATCGCCAAGGCGCCCTGGGTACTTATATTTGTGGTCGACTATGCCAAGTGGATCGATCTGTTTGAGCACGTGGGCTGCTTTGAGCCCGAGTTTGTAGAGCGTACGGGCAAGGCGCCCCGCCGCGCGCCGGGTCTGGGCGACTTTGCCATCGCGGCTCAGGATGCCGTGATCGCCGCGCAAAACGCCGTGGTTGCCGCCGAGGCTCTGGGCCTGGGGAGCTGCTATATCGGTGATATCGTCGAGAATGCCGAGGAAGTTGCCGAGCTGCTCGATCTGCCGCCCTATACCATGCCGCTGTCGATGCTCATCATCGGCACGCCCCGCAAGGAGCGCCCGGCTATTGCGCATCCCGTGGTGAACCTGGTGCACGAGGAGCGCTACTGCCGCGCCGATGCTGCGACCATGGACGCGCAGGTGGCCGAGATGGACGCGATGTTCCGTCCGCATGCCCGCGAGGTAGGCGAGCGCGTGGTGGATATCTACACCCGCAAGCACACGAGCCCCTTTATGGCCGAGATGAGCCGTTCCATGGAGTGGTGGTTCAAAAACTGGCTCGGCAAGTAACGAATGCGGCGATGTGACAAAGGGACAGTCCCTTTGTCACATTCCATATCGCCGAGGTGGCCTAAAGGCCGTATAAATGTTTATTTAGCTGGGAAAACAGTGCATTAAAACATGGGCCGATTACCTATAATCCCTTCGAACATTAAAGTTGGGAGGAAACCGGCTTATGGAACAAAAGGCCAAGGAGGCAGCCTCGCACGCTGCGATTCCTGTGAGCATCTCGGCGATGCTCGTCACGCTGGGCGTGGTGTACGGCGATATCGGCACCAGCCCTATGTATGTAACCAAGGCGCTCGTCGCCGGCAACGGCGGCATCGGAAGCGTCACGGAGGAGTTCGTGCTCGGCGCGCTCTCCCTTGTCGTGTGGACGGTCACGTTGCTGACCACCATCAAGTATGTGCTCATCTCGCTGCGCGCCGATAACCATGGTGAGGGCGGCATCTTTGCCCTGTACAGCCTGGTCAAGCGCTGCGGCAAGTGGCTTATCATCCCCGCCATGCTGGGTGGCGCCGCGCTTCTCGCCGACGGCATCCTCACGCCGGCCGTTACCGTTACCACGGCCATCGAGGGCCTGCGCACCATCCCGGCGGTCCATGCCGTGCTGGGCGATGACCAGGGTCGCGTCGTCGCCATTACGCTCGCCATCATCATCGCGCTTTTTTTGGTGCAGCGCATCGGTACGGCCAAGATCGGTCACGCCTTTGGCCCCATCATGACGCTGTGGTTCCTGTTCCTGGGCGGCACGGGTCTGTTTTTTGTATTCCAGCACCCCGCCGTGCTGCTGTGCCTCAACCCGCTGCGCGGCATCGCCTTTTTGCTGAGCCCCAACAACCACGCGGGCATCATGATTCTGGGCAGCTGCTTCCTCGCCACCACCGGTGCCGAGGCGCTCTACTCCGACATGGGCCACGTCGGCCGCGGCAACATCTACGCTACCTGGCCATTCGTTAAGTGCTGCCTGCTGCTGTCCTATATGGGTCAGGGCGCTTGGCTTATGAACAACGCTGCCAACCCCGAGCTCATGGGCATTGCCGACCTCAACCCGTTCTACCAGATGCTCGCCCCGGGCCTGCGCCCGTTTGCCGTCGGCCTTTCCACCGTCGCGGCCATCATCGCCTCGCAGGCGCTCATCACCGGCGCATTCTCGCTGGTGTCCGAGGCCAGCCGCCTGGACCTTATGCCGCACATGCAGGTCTTCTACCCTGCCGAGACCAAGGGCCAGCTCTACATCCCCATGGTCAACAACGTCATGCTTGTCGGCTGCGTCATCGTGGTGCTGCTGTTCCAGAACTCGGCGCATATGGAAGCCGCCTACGGCCTTGCCATTACGCTGACTATGATGTGCACCACGCTGCTGCTCTTCTTCTACCTGCACGAGGAGCGCAAGCTCAAGGTTGCTCCGTGGATCTTCGCGGCCTTCTTCCTTTTGCTCGAAGGCTTCTTCTTCGTGAGCTCGCTCACCAAGTTCTTCCACGGCGGCTACTTCACCATCCTCATGGCTGCACTCATCATGGGCATTATGGTGTGCTGGTACAACGGCACGGCGGTCGAGCAGCGCCAGTTTACGCTGCTGCCGCTGCGTAGCTACCTGCCGCAGCTCAAGCGCCTGCGCGACGACGACCGTTACGAGCGCATGAGCGACAACATCGTGTACCTGACCAAGGACACCCATACCGACTACATCGACCGTGATATCGTCTATTCGATCTTGGACAAGCATCCCAAGCGTGCCCACGCTTGGTGGTTTGTGAATGTCGAGACCATGGACGAACCGCACACCTTTGCCTATTCGGTCGAGACGTTCGGCACCGACTACGTGTTCCGCGTGCATCTGTACCTGGGCTACAAGATTAACCAGCGCGTCAATGCCTACTTGCGTCAGGTTGTTCAGGACCTGGCCGCCACTGGCGAGCTGCCGCCGCAGACGCATGACTACTCGGTCTACAAGGATCCGGGTAACATCGGCACGTTCAAGTTCGTCCTGATCCGTAAGCTGCTGGCACCCGAAAGCGATGTGGAGCCGAGCGAGCGTACGGCCATCACGCTCAAGTACATCATTCGCCGCGCCGCCGGCACGCCTGCGCGCTGGTACGGCCTGGAGAACTCCAACGTGAGCTTTGAGTACGTGCCGCTGTTCACCAAGTTCAAAGCCGTGAACAAGATGCAGCGCCTGGCCCCCAACGAGCGGCCGTAGACGTCGGCGGCTACACGGAGTTGGTTTTTGATGGATAAGCATGAGGTCGGGGAGGTAAACATGGATACAAAGGCGCTCGATGGCCGTGAGGCGGTGGTCGAAATGGTGCGTGAGGCGCGTGTCGACGCCGCCGAAGATCGGTTCCTTACGAACCGTGCCAACATGGATATGGCCGACCGCGTGATCTCGATCGTGGCACTGGTATTTGGAGCGGTGTGCGTGTGTGCCCTGCTCGCGCACGTGCTGTTTGTCTAGCGACCGCAGGCTGCAAAGGCTTTACACTTGGAACCACCACAAGGGAAACCACCACAAAGGTGCCTGTCCCTTTGTGGTGGTTTTTGTTTTTGAGAGAGGGGCGGGGCGCTGATGGACGTCCGTACGGACGGCGATATTGCCGATAGCTTTTGGTGGCGGCGCACAACGCTGACGCGCCGCACTCCTCTGTATGACGCCTGCGTATCGGCGGGGCTGCTGGTCGCGGCGACGATTGTGGGCGCGTTGCTCGACCATCCGGGTCTCGCGCCGAGCATCATGATCGTCTATGTGTTCGCCGTTCAGCTGTGCGCATTCTTTACCTGGAGTCGCCTGTATTGCTTGCTGAGCTCGGCTGCCGCCGTGGCGCTCTACAACTTCTTGTTTGTCGACCCGCGCTACTCGCTGTCGCTTATCGACCGCGGCTATCCCGGCATGTTCTTCATCATGTTCGTGGTCTCGCTTGTGTCGAGCTCGATTGCGTTGGCCCTGCGCCGTGCCTTGGCACAGGCTGCCGCCAGCGACCGTCGCACGCATATGGTGCTCGAGACCAACCGCATGCTACAGCGGTGCGCCGATCAGCAGCAGATTGTCCATGCCATGGCAACGCAGCTGGCGCGTCTTTCGGGCTGTCCGGTCGTGTGGTACAGCGCTGACGCCGAGGGCGATGACCTGCTGCCGCGTGCGACATACACGGCCGTGGGCGATGCAGCACCGGTGCACGAACTGGCGCCGCAGATGCCGCCGCGGCTCTCGGCATCCGCCTATGTGGGAACGCCGCTCGATGCCACGTTTGGCGGCTCGGCGTTTTATGGCATCTACCTGACGGTTCGCACAGGCGACGGCTTCGCGCGCTCAGGCGACCCCGCCTCGGTGGTGGGCGTGCTGGCTATCGTTGCCGAGCCCGACGTGCTGACGCACGAGGAGCGAACACTTGCCGATGCCATCGTGAGCGAAGGCGAGCTGGCACTCGATCGCGCCCGCGCCATGGAGGCCCGCGAGGAGGCGGCGGTGCTCGCCAAAAACGAACAGCTGCGCGCCAACCTGCTGCGCTCCATCTCGCACGATCTGCGTACGCCGCTCACCAGTATTTCGGGCAATGCCGATGTCCTGCTCGATCAGGGCTCGACCGGCACCGCGGTGCTCGATGCCCAGACGCGCCGCGGCCTGCTCCTTTCCATTCGCTCGGATGCGCAATGGCTCAACGCCACCGTCGAGAACCTGCTCGCCATCACCAAGCTCGAGGGTTGCGGTATGCGCCTGTCGACCACACTCGAGCTCATGGACGATATCGTCGAGGAGGCGCTGCGCCACGTGAACCCTGCCGTGCGCGAGCACGACCTTAAGGTGGTGGCGTGCGATGAGCCGGCGCTCGTCAACGTCGATGCGCGCCTGATGGTGCAGCTGGTGGTCAATCTGGTGAACAACGCCATCACCTATACGCCCGCAGGCTCGCATATCATGATTTCGATTAGCGTCGACGATGGACGCGTGGCGTGCTCGGTGGCCGATGATGGTCCGGGCATCGCACCCGAGGACCGCGAACGCATCTTTGAGTCGTTCTATACCGCCAACCATGGCCTGGCCGACAGCCACCGCAGCGTGGGCTTGGGTCTTTCGCTCTGCCGCTCCATTGCGCTGGCGCATGGCGGTAGCATAGAGGTTGCCGCGGCGGACCCGCACGGCTCGGTCTTTACGATTGAGCTTCCCGTCGCCGATGTTTCGTTTGATAAGGAGTAGCGCCGTGCCGAACTCTGCCGTAAAACCGCTCATCTTGGTCGTTGAGGACGACCCCGCTGTCCGCAACCTTATCGTTGCCGCGCTCGAGGCGCACGGCTTGCGTCATATGGCCGTTGAGACTGCCCATGCCGCCATCGCCGCCGCCTCATCGCAGGCACCGAGCATTGTGCTGCTCGATCTGGGCCTGCCCGATATGGACGGCGTCAAGGTGGTGGAGTCGGTGCGCGCATGGTCGGGCATGCCGATCATCGTGGTCTCGGCGCGCAGCGAGGATGCGGACAAAATCCGCGCGCTCGATGCTGGCGCCGACGATTACCTGACCAAGCCGTTTTCGGTCGAGGAGCTGCTCGCGCGCATTCGCACGACGCTCAGGCGCCTTTCGTATGCGCAATCGGGCGGCGTTGCCTCCGAGGGCACGTTCGATGCCGGTGAGCTGCATATCGATTTTGATGCCGGCATCGCCACGATGGATGGCGAGGAACTGCATCTGACGCCGATCGAGTACAAGCTCCTGTGTCTGCTGGCGCATAACGCCGACAAGGTATTGACGCACCAGTTTATCCTGCACGAGATTTGGGGCACGGCAACTAAGAGCGACCTGGCGAGCCTGCGCGTCTTTATGGGCACGCTGCGCAAGAAGATCGAGTCCGACCCCGCGCATCCGCGTTACATCCAAACGCACGTGGGTATCGGCTATCGCCTGGTCACCCAAGGCTAGATCGCCAACCACCATCCCAATATGAGTTGCGGTGAAATACGGACGGAAATGGCCTATTTGGCGGCCAAACAGTCCATATTCCACCGCAACTTTGTTTATTTGCCCCTGGGTTTGCTGGCGTAGAACTTCTTCTTTTTGGGCTTGCCGGCGGGGGAGGGTTTGCCGGCAAAGTTGGACTTGCCGTTGCCGGCCTGCGCGTGCGTGGGCACTGCCGCGCGAGGCTTGCGGACCTCGGGGTTGCGCAGCTCCTCGGTTCGCTCGGCAATCTCCTCGGCGCTAAAGCCGACCTCTGCCATGGCGTCCTCAATGGGCAGGCGGCGCACGATATAGCAGTGGTGCACCTTCTGGTTGCGCGCGAAATCCTCGGGGATGGTCTGCGCCGTAATGTCCTCCAGCACCACGCCCGCGCGCGCGAGCTTGCGCGTCTCGGGGCGGAAGCCGCGCAGGTTGCAGCTAAAGATGGCGTGGCCGCCCTGTGCGAGCAGGCGCGATACGCCGGCCAAAAGCTCAACATGGTCGCGCTGGACATCCCAGGTGCGGCGGCCCATCTTGGATGAGTTCGAAAACGTGGGCGGATCGACAAAAATCAGGTCCCAGCGGTTGCGCGTCTGGCGCTGGTCGCGAATCCAGGCGAGCACGTCGTCGCGCACAAAATGATGCTGCGGACCAACAAAGCCGTTCTGGCGCATATTGCGCTCGGCCCAGTCCAGGTAGGTGTTGGAAAGGTCGACCGTCACGGTCTCCTCGACGCCGCCATCGGCCGCGTAGCAGGTGGCAGTGCCGGTGTAGGCAAACAGGTTGAGGAAGCGGCGCGCCTGCTTGGCGTGCTCGCGCACCAGGTTGCGCGTGACGCGATGATCCAGGAAGATGCCCACATCCAAATAGTCGTCAAAGTTGACGGCAAAGGTGAGTCCACCCTCTTCGATGAGCGGCAGACGCCGGCGCGCGATGTTGGCGCGCTCGCCCGAGCCGCCCTTGCCGGCGCCCTGCTTACCGTACTGCGAGCCGCCACGTGAGCGCATGCGGGCCTTGGCGTGCACGTGCTCGGCCGGAACATCAAGGATGCGCGGCGAGATGGCCAAGATGTCGAGCATGCGGGCCTGGGCCAGTGCGGGGTCGATGGTCTTGGGCGCGGCGTATTCGGCGATGACGAGCCAGCGGCCCGGCGTCTGCGGGCAGCCCTCGTACAGGTCGATGGCGGCGGAGTAGTCGGGTAGGTCGGCATCGTAGACGCGGTAGCAGCTCACGCCCTCGCGCTTGGCCCACTTGCGGCGCAGACGGGCATTCTTGCGCAGGCGGTTGGCGAACTGCTCGGACTCGGGGATGAGCACGGGCAGCGGCTTGCCGTCGCCCAAGTCGAGCGTGGCGGCGGGCTCGGACATGGCGGGAGCGGTGCTGCCTTCATCATTGGCGTTGTCGACATCTGCAGTCTCGCCTTCAGCACCTGCACTGGTCGCAGCTTCAAATGCCGCGGCGGCGTGATCGAGCGAGGGCCAAACCTCAATAGTTGCCTCTTCATTGTTGGGCATGACGGCGATCGAGCACTCGGGCTCGGCGTGGAGCGCGCGGGCCAGCAATCCATCGCGGGTGAGCGCGGCGACCGGCGCCGCGGCAAGCTCGGGCGCGCGGCGCAGCTCGCCGACCAGCGTCATGGCGTCGTGCATGAGCGAAAGTGGTGTCTCGGTCGTATCCGCGACCACGGCGGCACCGGCGACGGCGCCCGCGTGGTCCAGTACGGTGGCGGACTTGGCGGCGCAGAAATCGACAAAACGCTTGTAGCCGGCGCACTTGACCATGCGCTCGGCGGTCTTGCGGGCGGCGGGGTCGATGTCTACGGCCACAATGCGTGCTTGGCGCTCGCGTGCTGCCGCCTCGCGCTCGCGCGCCTCGGCAAGCAGCTGCTCCCACAGAGCGGCGTCGTGCAGCTGCCAGCCCTCAAAGCCCCAGCGCTCGCGTGCGGCGCCCGGGGCGCGGTCGGTCAGAATGTTCGCGGCCTCCAGCAGCAGGCCGCCGCCGGCGCACGAGGCATCGATCAGCGTGGGGAGGGCTTCGTTCTCGTAATCGTCGGCCGTCAGCTCGCGCTCGCATAGTGCGGTCCAGCCGACCTGCGCCAGCACTAGGGCAGCGTAGTCGGGGCGCAGCACGTGCGTGCCCTCGCCGGCTCGGGTCGCGGCAGGCGGCAGGCGTTTGAACAGCGGGTCGCCCGAAAGGTCCAGGCTTATGCTCGCGCGGCGCTGGCGCAGCGAAAGCAGCAGGTGAACGTCGGGATCGGCGGCATCGACGTCGGCGCGACGGCCCGTGGTCTCGGCCAGACGGTCGCACAGCGCGTCTTTGGCGCGCAGGGCCGAGAAGCGCGTGTTGCGCAGCTGCTCGGTCACGCCGCGGGAGGTGATGGCAATGGTGGCGCCGGGGCGGACGATGTTCTCCCAGGCGATGTCGTAAACGCTGTCGTACAGTTCATCGGCATCCTGCGCCTCAAAGCGCCCGAGTACCACGAACACACGGCTCGCCAGGCGCGACCACAGACAGGCGCGGTAGCCTTCTTCGAGCTCGCCCTCAAATGTAGCGCGGCCCTTCAGCCGGCGAACATGCGAAAGCCCGAGGCGTTTAAGCTCATCGGCGAGTGCGGACTCAAAGCCCTCGGGGCAGCTTGCGTAAAATTCCATGGGTGACCTCTCTGGTTGCGTCGCTCCATTATATGATGGATACTTCGTTTACTCTCGCCCCCGAAAGGAACCCATATGATTGATGCGTGCCCCGATTCCGCCGTGCTCTTTTTTGACGTGGACGGCACGCTGACGTCGTTCGATCCCGACAACATGACCGACAAGGACTTTTCGGCGGTTCACCCCTCGCAGGCGGTCGTCGAGGCGTTTCATCGTCTGCGCGACGCGGGACACCATGCATTTATCTGCACGGGTCGTCCCTTGTGGCTGATTGCCGATGGCCTGCGCGCGCTGAACCCGGCGGGTGTCGTTGCCATGGCGGGAGCGACGCTCGAGGTCGAGGGCCGCGTGGTGCATGAGGACTGCTTTGACGAGGACGTTATTGAGGAGCTTGCGCGCCGTATGGCCGCGGCAGGGATTGAGGCCTTTTTCGAGACCAACGTGGCTACTTTTGCCCTGGAACCCGCGGGTGTTGAGCAGTCGTCTCTGATCGGCACTTCTGTGGTGCACAGCACCGAGGAAATGCGCGTCGACGGCCGTCTGCGCGTGGGCAAGGTATGCCTCAGTGTGCCCAGTTTGGCTCGCGTAGCCAATGATGACGGCTTTATCGATTGCGAGTTTGAGCTGTGCAACACCGGTGGCCAGAATCGCGAGCTGAGCCCCAAGGGCATTGACAAGGGCGTGGGCGTGGCGCGAGCGCTGGAATACCTGGGTCGCACCGGCAACGCGCGCACCTTTGGCTTCGGCGATTCGGGTAACGACCTGGGCATGCTCGCTGCGGTCGAGACGGCTGTCGCCATGGGCAACGCCATGCCCGAGGTCAAGGCGGTCGCCGACTACGTGACCGACGATGTCGCACACGACGGTACCGTCACAGCGATGCAGCATTTCGGCCTCATCTAATGAATCCCGCGTTCTGACGTTTGCTCAAACTGCGACTCTTCGCTTTTGCATGCGCAATCGATTTATCAATCCAAACACTGAGGTGTTTATACCGTTCGCCGAGAAGATAAAAAACCGCAGCTCACGCCTTGATAAACGTAGGTAAAGTGTTTAGCAGTTTATCGGCCGTATGCTAACGAAAGGAATCAGGCAGATGGCAATCAAGGTGTTCGCTGACGGTGCAAACCTCGAGGGCATGCTCGACATGTACGAGAACGGCAACGTTCAGGGTTTCACGACCAACCCGTCCCTTATGAAGAAGGGCGGCGTGACAGATTACCGCGCGTTTGCCAAAGAGGTCTTGACCCACATCACCGATGTGTCCGTCTCGTTTGAGGTCTTTGCCGACGACGTCGAGACCATGGAGGTCGAGGCCCGCGAGATCGCTACCTGGGCCGAGAACGTCTACGTCAAGATTCCGTGCGTGACCACCAAGGGCGAGTCCACCGCCGAGCTGGTCCGCAAGCTTTCCGCCGACGGCATCAAGGTCAACGTCACTACCATCTTTACGCCTACGCAGGTCGATGAGATGGTCGAGGCCGTTGACACCGAGACGCCGTCCATCATCTCGCTCTTTGCCGG
>CABTZA010000037.1 GCA_902489225.1 uncultured Collinsella sp. | reverse complement strand
GGGGGGCGGGCCCTTTCTCCCTGTCCCCCGGGGGGAGAAAAAGAGGGGGCCCTCATGCGCGAGGACTTTTTAAAACCCAAGCCCGGCCCCGACCGGAGGGACCACGAGTGCTACAGGTTCTTGACACCCATCGCGCGCATGGCGTTCAGAATGGCGATGATCGCCACGCCTACGTCGCCGAACACGGCAAGCCACATGTTGGCGATGCCCAGCGCTGCCAGCACAAGGATCAGCAGCTTAATGCCCAGCGCAAAGATGATGTTCTGCCAAACAATCGCCATGGTCTTGCGCGCCACGCGGATCGCGCGGGAAATGTTGGACGGCTTGTCATCCATGAGCACCACGTCGGCGGCCTCAATCGCGGCGTCGGAACCCATAGCGCCCATGGCAATGCCCACATCGGCGCGCGTAAGCACAGGTGCGTCGTTGATACCGTCGCCGACAAAGGCGAGCTTGCCCTTGCCGCTTTCGGCCGCGAGCAACGCCTCAACACGCTCGACCTTATCGCCCGGCAGCAGCTGCGCGTGGAACTCGTCGAGACTGAGTTGCTTGGCCACAGACGCCGCAACCTCCTCGCGGTCGCCCGTGAGCATGACGGTGCGCTTGACGCCGGCGGCGTGCAGGTCGCTGATCGTCTGCTCGGCATCGGCCTTGACGGTGTCGGCAATTACAATGTGGCCGGCATAGATGCCATCGACCAGCACGTGAAGGATCGTACCGACGACCTCGCAATCGGGCGCTTCGACTCCGGTCGCGGCGAGCATTTTTGCGTTGCCAACGACGACGTGCTTGCCGTCGATGGTTGCCGTCACGCCGTGGCCCGCGTCGTTGGCGGAGTTGCTAACGCGCTTGGGGTCGACCTCGCCCTGGTAGGCGACACGCACGGACTGCGCGATGGGGTGATCGGAGAACGACTCCGCAAGAGCTGCGACTTCAAGCAGCGACTGCTCGGTATAGCCAGCCTCGGGGTGCACCGCGACCACCGAGAACGTGCCGTTGGTGAGCGTGCCGGTCTTGTCAAAGACGACGGTGTCCACATCGGCGAGCGTCTCGAGGTAGTTAGAACCCTTGATGAGGACGCCCAGCTTGGATGCGCCGCCAATGCCGCCAAAGAAGCTGAGCGGGACGCTAATCACGAGCGCGCACGGGCAGCTGACGACCAGGAAGGTCAGGCCGCGCAGGATCCAGTCGGACCAGGCGCCGGTGACCAAGCCACCGCCGAGCGCGAGTACCGCGGCCGCGCCGGTGACAGCGGGCGTGTAGACGCGGGCGAAGCGCGTGATGAAGTTCTCGGTGCGTGCCTTCTTCTCACTAGCGTTTTCTACGAGCTCCAGGACGCGCGCGACGGTGGACTCGCCAAAGGGCTTGGTGGTGCGCACGTGGAGGAGACCCGTCATGTTGATGCAGCCGCTGATGATATCGTCTCCAGTTTTGGCCGGGCGGGGGACCGACTCTCCGGTAAGGGCGGCGGTATCGAGCTGTGTCTCGCCCTCGACGATGACGCCGTCGATAGGCACGCGCTCACCGGGCTTGACCACGATCACGGTGCCGACGGCGATGTCATCGGGGAAGACCTGCTCGAGTGTGCCGTCGGGCTGCTCGACGTTAGCGTAGTCGGGCGCGATGTCCATCATGGCACTGATCGACTTGCGGCTCTTGCCCACGGCGTACGCCTGAAACAGCTCGCCGACCTGGTAGAACAGCATGACGGCGGCGCCTTCGGCCATGTGCGGGTCGGTATCGGGGAAGAGCACCATGGCAAACGCGCCGATGGTCGCGACGGCCATGAGGAAGCTCTCGTCGAACGCCTTGCCGCGGCGGATGTTGCTGAACGCCTTCTGGAGTACGTCGTAGCCGGCAATTAGGAACGGCACCAGGAACAGCACGAGGCTGGCATAGACGTCACCCGGGGTGCCGAATGCGGCGGTAAGGGTACCGAGCTCGTCGAGGGCGTACACCACCGCAAATATGCCTAGCGCTACCAGGATACGGTTGCGCTTATGCTCAAGGGACTCCTTCTTCTTGCGCTTCTTCTTTTTCTTTTTGGGATCGGCAGCTGCCATGATTCAAACCTCCCATTTGAATGTATGAACACTCGCTCATATAATTTCGCGAGCAAAGGCCGCAGCAAGCGCGGCCTTGCAGGTTGGCGTAAACCTTGGCTAGAGAATGATCTCGCAGTCCGGCTCGGCGTCGGCGGTGAACTCCACAACGCGGTCGAGGACCTCGTCGAACTCGGCGTCATCGGCCTCGAGCGTCAGCTTCTGGGTCATAAAGTTGACGGACACGGATTTGACGCCCTCGAGCTTGGCCAGCTCGTCCTGAAGCTCGCGCGCACAGTTGGCGCAATCGATCTCATCGAGCTTGTACTGCTTTTTCATGGTGGGTTCCTTTCCCGTTTTTGCGGCTTGGGTGCAGGCCGCGCTGGTACCGTGGTTGGCTGCTATTCGCAGATGTGGCTCATGCCCTGGTTGAGCATGGTGTAGACGTGGTCGTCGGCGAGCGAGTATAGGATATTGCGCCCGTCGCGCCGGAATTTAACCAGGTGCGACTGCTTGAGTGTGCGCAGCTGGTGCGACACCGCGGACTGCGAGGTTTCGGTCGCTTCGGCGATGTCTGCCACGCAGAGCTCGCGGCCCATGAGGGCGTAAAGGATCTTGATACGCGTGGTGTCGCTGAAGACCTTGAACAGGTCGGCGAGGTCGTAGAGAAGCTCCTCGTCGGGAAGGTCCTCGGGCGAGCAGGTGGTGGGGATCACTGGCTCGGTGGCCTCGGTGTCGGGTTTCGTTTCATCAACGCGGATGCTCATTGCAATATCCTTTCATATGAACATACGCTCAAATAACTTACTTCCGATTATATGAGCGTATGTTCATATGTCAATAACGTTTAAGTAATTCATCGCACAAAATGATGGGGAATAGTGGACGAGATTCCGGATTGAGCGGTTTTGATAGTCGATGCCGAGGTGGGTGCCCCCGCGCCGTGCAAAAATTGGAGTATTCTGCAACTATAGGGGGTCTGTTTATCTATTTCGGGCCAAATAAAGCCGCTCAAGAGTTATCCAAGGGCGGTAAACAGATAAGATCTTCCTCAAGTGTTGCCTAACGTTCCCGTTCGATAGCGTCTTTGTTTCTCATTTGGATTAACTTGTGGGTGCTGGAGGGCCGACCCTGCTGAATACTCGCAATTTTGCACATCGCTAGGGTACCCACCTTGTTAGCCGGTCTAGCTTCCGGCCCCGAAGATCCTGCCCTCGGGCGCGAGGCTGCTTGTTTGGGCAAATGATGGGCTGTCGGATTCGACTGTCTGCATGTCATCGATTGCTGTAACTTCATTAATTGTCGGGTCATCCAGCGTGATGCCTTCGAGTGTTGCTTTTTCGAGGTCGATTCGTTGGCGCTCTTCGGAATCCTGGCGAAGCTGCTTCTGAATTCGCCTTTTCTCTTCTATAAACCTTCTGAGCACAAACTGTCTCAGGTCCTCTTGCATGATTTGAAAGTCTTTTGGTAGACGCGAGGGGCGTACGCCCTCTTTCCGCTGGATTGCTTCCATGACCCTAACGAAAGAGCTGGCATGCATAAAGGAATAACGGCTGACGGTGATGATTCCGTATCCCATGGACGCAAGCGCATTCTTGCGTTCCTCATCGATGGCGCGGTCTTCTTCCGCGTCATGATAAAAACCGTTGTATTCAATGTCTGTGCGAGATTTCTTTAGATACGCATCCATAAAGAACTTTTTGCGTCTCGTGAGATTCTTTGCGGCGGCGGTGACCTGCACCTCGTAATCGGTCTCAATTCCCTTAATACCAAGCCCTCCTTCGCTTTTGGGCAGCGTTAGCATCATGACAAATGCCGTTTCCATGGGAGACCGGCATCCGTCGCGTACACATTGGATCGCCTTTCGGGCAAGGGCCAAACCGTCGCATCTGGTAATGGAATTAAAGAACTGCTTTAACCTCTCGGTCGAGGTGAGCGCGAAACGCTCGTTATAAGAGGTGGAAGAGCCGGTTCCAAGGGAGTAAGCGCTGCACAATTCAAAGTAGTACTCCACCAGTTCGCGAAAAGGGAGATAGGTGGCGGCTTGAAGTGCGCAAAGCTCAACGCCAACAATGAAGATGCCATCTTCAAGCTCTATAAAGCGTGAGTTCGAGAATCGTTTTGACGAAACGTGGCATTGACAGTTCATTGCATAGCGCGCATTCCTGCGATCAAACACCATCACCTCGAGGGAATCATTTGCGCCGAGGGAAACATCATGTTTGGTGAGCCATTCTGCGGCTGCGTCAAGGAGCGTTCCGGTGGGACATGATCCGTAAATCGCGGCAGGGTTACAGGACTCGATGCCTTTCGCAGACACCGAATGCGCGGCCTGGTAGACCGCTTTTGCAGTGGTATGTGACAATACGATACTCATGGTATATATCGTGTCAGCTAATGCCGTGTTGATGGCGCTGAGTGAAAAAGTCGTTTTAGAGGTCTAACCAAATGCTGTCCAAAAGCTTGACGCAATTATGAGTTGGTATGCCCTAAATAAAAGTTTTCGCAGCTTAGCTATAGCATATAACTACTCAATTGCTGCACATTTGATTGTGATGCATCACCATTCGACAACGAATTACGTGTCGGGAATTGGCCAAAATCGTTCAAAATGAGGGTTCAGAATTTGTGATGGCAGATCTATCTGTGGAATGTAGGGCGGCCCCGCTGCGGGGTTTTCCGCTGCGAGGCCGCTCGTGATCTACGCCGGAGTTTGTCGTAGACGTTTCTACTTGGCAAACAGGTTCTTGAGGTTGAACTCGGCCTGTACCGTGCGGAGCATGAGGTCGGTGTCGTCCAGACCCAGATGCTGCTCGTTGGCGTCGGCGGCGAGGGTTCCACGGCGGCGCGCCCAGTTCTCGAGTGCGGCGGGGGCGGACTCGCGGGGGAGCGAGCGGACGTCGGCATCCAAGCTGCGGCAGATCTGGCGCGAGTCGATGACGATGATCTTGCCGGCGCGGCGTGCCTCGGCGTAACCGTCCAGGTGGATCTTGAACCAACTGTCTTCGAACGCGGCGTTATGCGCCATGTACGGGTACTTCTTCATAAGCTTGAGCAGCTGCTTCTGCAGTTCCTTGTTCTCGCGGAACGGCTTTTTGCCGTCGATGTCGTCCCAGGTGATGTGGTGGATATTCGACAACGGCACATCCTCGCCGCGGTAGATGTCGGGTAGACCGCAGTAGTGTGCCTCGGCGTCGTGCGGGACGGCGTCGCTGGTGAGCTCCATGATCTCCCAGCCCACGTTGATGATATAACCACGCTCAGGCGCACGGCCGGTGGTCTCGATGTCGATACCGAGCACGGTGCCCTGGATGGGCTTGCGGGCGTAGGCCACGCCGAGCGCGTCGCGGTCGCCACGGATCTCGCGCATAACCGACGCGGCGGTGCGCTTTTGCATCTTACCGATGGCCGCGCAGGTGTCGGCATCGGACAGGCCGCGCGAAAGCGTCGCGGGCGTCACGTTGCGCAGGCGTGCCTCGCCAATCTGGTCGCACAGGTCGCGGTTGCGGTCAGCCAGGTCGCGTACGGTGGCAAAGTCGAAGCCGGGGTCGCCCTCGGCGGTAAAGTACTCGGTTTCGAGCACCTTAAGGGCCTCCTCGCCCTTCTGGCGCTCGGACTCCATGGCGCCGTGATCGCCATAGATAAACATGGGGATAAACGGCTGGCGCTCGTATTCGAGTGCTTGCGATACGTTCATATGCTACTCCTTGGACGGGCCGCGTTGTGCGGCTCGAGGTTACTGAGTTATGGCGAGATGATAGTTTACCATGGGCAACTATTGGCACCGCGCCCGGGACAACTACAATACCCTAGTTGACCGCTAGGACTTTTACAATGCTGCCGAAAGACACGAAAGGTTCCATCCGTCATGGATTTGCTGATTGATATTCTGCTCGACGCCGGCAAGGACACGCTCTCGCTGGTGCCGTTTTTGTTGGTGACGTATCTGGCCCTCGAGACCTTGGAGCACGTTGCGGGCGACCGCGTCAACGGCGCTATCAAGCGCGCCGGCGCTGCGGGTCCCGTGGTTGGCTCGCTGCTGGGCATTGTGCCGCAGTGCGGATTTTCGGCCATGGCAGCAACGCTGTACGCCGGCCGTGTCGTGACCTTGGGCACGTTGGTGGCGGTGTTCCTTTCGACCTCCGATGAGATGCTGCCGCTGCTACTTGCCGAGCAGGTTCCCGTGCAGACCATGGCGATGCTTTTGGCTTCGAAGGCACTGATCGCGCTGGTCACGGGCTTTATCGTGGACGCGGCTATCCGCGGCCTGCGCCGTAACGCCCGCGCGCACGCGGCGATTCGCCGTACCGTGCTGGGAACCGCGGCCAACCCGGCCCACGTGAACTGCGCGCACGACGACCACAGCGGCGGTGACATCATCGACGAGGTGGCCGAGGCAGGCGTGAGCGCCGACCACATCCATGAGCTGTGCGAGCGCGACCATTGCGGTTGTGATGAAGACGAGGACGAGCACGAACACGGACATGGCCACGATCACGGTCATGAGGGCGAACATGAACACCATGATGGTCACGGTCACTCCCACTCCCACGAAGGGACGCCTGTCCTGTCGATCATCCGCAGCGCGATCTCGCATACCGTGCAGGTGTCGGTATTCATTTTCCTGGTGACGCTGATTCTGGTCGCCGTGCTCGAGACCTTTGGCGAGTCGGCGATCGAGCAGTTCCTGCGCGGCAACGAGACGCTCGCCGTCTTGGGCTCGGCGCTTGTCGGCCTGATTCCCAACTGCTCGGCGAGCGTGGTCATTACGCAGCTATATCTGGAAGGCGCGCTGCAGCTGGCCCCGATGCTCGCCGGCACGCTCATCTCTGCCGGTGTGGGCTACCTGGTGCTGTTCCGTACCAACCGCAGCGCCCGCGAAAATGCCGTGTTCCTGATCATGATGTACGTCATCGGCGCTGGCTGGGGCCTCATCCTCTCTGCCGTTGGCCTTTAAGTAGATTATTGGGACACGTCTTACGATCTACCCCTGTGACCAGGGCATTTCCCGCTGCCAAAACAAAAAGGTAGATTTTTAGGCATGTCCCAAAAATCTACCTTGGTTAGTGCAGCAGCTCGGTGAGGTTGCGTTTAAAGCGGGCCCGGTCTTCGCTGGTAAATGCCGCCGGTCCGCGAGTGCGTCCCCCGGCGCGGCGTACCTTCTTTTCCTCGTGGCGAATAAACAACTGCATGTCGATGGTCGCTTTGTCGTAGACGCGCCCGCGCACGCCGATGGCGGCGGCATCGCGCCCGAGCACCATGCTCGCCAAGCCAATGTCCTGCGTCACGACTACGTCGCCCGCCTGCAGGCGTTCGACAATGGCAAAGTCGGCGCTGTCGGCGCCCACGCTCACATCGAGCGTCGTGACCCAAAATCCGCGTCGCGCATGCTCGACGTCGCGCGGATCGTCGCGGCGAATGTGGCGTTCCAGGTTCTGTGTGCTGTTGCCGGCGATAACGACGGCGACGCCCGCCCGCCGCGCGCAGTCAATCGACTCGCGCGTGACCGGGCAGGCGTCTGCATCAATAAAGAGCGTTCGCGGCATCTAGTGCACCAGTTTGCCAAATTGAATAGCGCGAACAATCAGCGTTACGCCAAACACCAGCAGTGCGGCGCCGCTAAAGATGACGAGCATCTTGGCCGACCACAGCGGATAGATAAACACGAACATGCCGGCGATGATGGAGAGTGCGCCGCTCAGGATGGCGAGGGCGCGGTTGGACGAAAGCTCGGACTCCAGAATGGACATGACACCTTCGACAATCCAGCCAAAGCCGGCCACGATAACCACCATCGTGGTGAGCGTCGCGGTCGAGAAGGCCTGGTTGCGCAGGATTATGACGCCGCCCAAGATAATGAGTAGGTTGGAGATGATGCTCGTCACGCGCCAGCCGGTGGGCAGCAGCGGCTCGAAAACAGCGGTAAACAGCCTGATCGCGGCCGTGATCACAAAGTAGAAGCCCAAGACGGTCGTTAGGAAGACGAGGGACTTGGCGGGCGCAAACAGCAGTGCGATGCCGGCGACGAGCGCCAAGACGCCCGTGATGGCGTAAATCCAGCGCACGGCCTTGACGGCCTTGCCTGCCATGCTTTTCTCGTCAAATCCAAACTGGCTCGATTTTTGGTCATCGTTCTTAAAGATGCCCATAATGTCTCCTTTCCGTGCGGCGTAAGCCTTGATCGTTACAACCAGTATCGCCTAAAGGCGCTGGCGTATGGGTCGGGGAGGGCGAAACGTAACCCAAAGGCCCCGAATTGTTCCCGTTGTTCCCCACGTCGCGATTTTCTATTCAACAGGTGTAGAACATTGCAGCCCTGTTCGTTATTGCCTACGTTTTAGGTTAGATTTTCCTAAGGACAATTGGCTTGTATTGGGGGTCCCTATGAACGAAGCAGTTCCCGAGGCACCGTCGAGTGTCGAATCGATGGCAAAGCAAGGTTGCGAAAAGCTCGGCCTGGACGCGTTTGATGCGTTGGTTCGCCGCGCCCGCACGTGCCGTCGCTTTGACGAGTCCATGCGCGTGCCGCGTGAGTTTTTGCTTGAGCTGGCGGAGCTGGCGCACCTGACCCCGTGTGGTGCCAATGCTCAGCGTCTGCGTTTTCATGTGGTAAGCGGTGCAGAGGACTGCGCTCGCGTGTTTGACGAGCTTGCATGGGCCGGCGCGCTTAAGGACTGGCCGGGTCCTGCCGAGGGCGAGCGCCCGACCGGCTACATCGCGATTCTGGCCGAGCGCGCCGTTCCGGGCAAGCCCGCCGCTCCCATTACCGAGGTCGACACGGGTATTGCCGCGCAGACGATGATGCTCGCCGCCCGCAGCGCCACGCCCGAGGTGGCAGCCTGCATGTTCAAGGCCTTTACGCCCCGCGCGATCGATGCCATGGGGCTCGATAACGACAAGTATGAGCTCAAGCTGATCATGGCGTTTGGCGTTCCGGCCGAGACGCAGGTAATCGATGCGATCGATTCCAACCCCGACGGCTCCATCAATTATTGGCGCGACGAGGCACAGGTGCACCACGTACCCAAGCGTTCGCTCGCTGACGTGCTGGTGTAGTTGAGCGTCATCGCGGCGTGATCAGACGGTAAACCACCACAAAGGCGCCTGTCCCCTTTGCGGTGTTGCGAGAGGAGGGCGTGTGGCAGATTTGTATTTGGTGCGGCATGGGCAGACTGAGCTCAATGTGCAGAGCATTTTGCAGGGCTGGCACGATTCGTCGCTTACGGCGCGCGGGCGCGAGCAGGCGCTGACGGCGCGTACGGCGTTTGCGGCGCGTGGCGTGGCCTTTGATCATGTGTATTCCTCGCCGTTGGGCCGGGCGCGGCATACGGCCGAGCTTATCGTTGGCGAGGGCCGTTCCATTGAGCTGGTCGATGACCTGCGTGAGTGGCATTTTGGCTCGCTGGAGGGCACATCAAATCGCGAGATGCCGCCGCAGCCCTGGGGCGATTATCCGGTGGCCTTTGGCGGCGAGTCGGAAGTGCAGCTTCAGTCACGCATGGTCGCGGCGCTGTCCCGCATCATGGCCAGGCCGCAGCACGACTGCGTGCTGGCGGTTTCCCACGGCTCAGCCTGCCAGGAGTTTCTTGAGTATGTGACTGGCGGGGGAGAGCTACCCGACAACGGTGCCGTGCTTCATTTTGGCTATTGCGACGGGGCGTTTTCGCTCTTGGGTTGGTAACGAACGAAAGGACCCCTATGAATAAAGATCTGTATCTGGTCCGTCATGGACAGACGATATTCAACCTTAAGCGCATTATTCAGGGGTGGAGTGACTCGCCGCTTACGCAGTTGGGTTGCGACCAGGCGGCGCGCGCCGGCATGTTTTTACGTGCGCGCGGCATTGAGCCCGATCATGCCTACACCTCCACGCTTCATCGCACCGAGCAGACTATCGCCAACTTGTGGCCGGGCTTGGCGTACGAGCGCCTGGAAGGCCTGCGCGAGTGGTTCTTTGGCGACTTTGAGGCCGAGCGCGTGATGCTCATGCCCGAGCGCCCATGGCGCGACTTCTATCGCCAGTTTGGCGGCGAGGGCCAGATGCAGGTGCGCGAGCGCATGGTGGCGACGTTGACCGAGCTTATGCAGCGTCCGGACCATACGTGCGTGCTCGCGGTAAGCCATGGCTCGGCCATCAAGGAGTTTTTGGATCACGTGAGGGGAGCGGCGGCCGATGAACGCGATCGCGTTCCGGGCAACTGCTCGGTGCTGCATTTCGTGTTTGACGACGAGGCCGGTACGTTTGAGCTGATTGAGATTTTTACGCAGGAAGACTACGCGCGCGAGCTGGGGCTTGAACCGCTCGTGGCTACTGCGGGTCCGCAGCGCGGATAACGCGAGCGCGGCGGCACGGGTCGCCGGCATAACTTATCGACGCGAAAGGGGCGGAGATGCATGTACCTGCCGCATCTCCGCCCCCTGTTTGTTGAGCTGCCGATTTTTGTGCTGGGCGGTCTGGTCTTGCTAGAACCGCGCGACCTGGTGCGTGAGCAGACCTGTCGGAACCTGCGGCGCGGCGCCGCTGACCTGCGCGGCGGGGAAGAGCACGGCAACGGTAAAGTTGAACGGCTCCTTGCCGGTGTACGTTCCGGCGGTACGGGCCTCATCGGCCAGCAGCTGCGACGCCCCGGTCAGAGCGGCGGCGTAGGCGGGGTCGTCGGCCAGCGCCGGCTCCGGTGCTTGGTCGAGCATAGCGCGGATGGCCCCGACGGCGTTCTCGCGCTTGACCTCCCACGCGCGGTGCGTAATACCCGCGGGGTCGGTGACGGCGTAGAGCGACGCGCCCTCTTTGGCAGCGCCCAAGATGATGTCCATAACGGGCGACGCCTCGTAGGAGAGCGATACGGGGCGCGGCTGCACCTTAAGCTCGGCGATTGCGCGCGCGGCGGCGAGTGCGTCGACGCTCTCGGCGGCGGCCTCGTCGCTACCCGTCAGCACGTTAACCGGGCAGATCGCCACGACACCCGTCACGCGTCCCGGCTCGCCCGAGCATTCGTACACGTAATACGCCGCACCCGGGTCCTTGAGCATCAGGCCATCGGCAAGGGCTCCGCGCAGAGCATCGTTGCCGCTCAGGATGCTGCCCATTGCAGGCAGCGCCTCGAGCACGCGGTCCTGAGCCGGGCGGATGCAGGGAAACGGAAGTGCTTTCATGGGCGGTCCTAACGCACGAGTCGGTTTGTTCGCGGCTTATTATGCCCCAACTTGGCCGCTCGCGTCCCAGAGCACGTTATCGGCGAGCGCGATTAGCACCTGCTGACAACGAACGATATCGGCGTGGGGCACATATTCGTTGGGCTTGTGCGCGAGCGCGAGCGACCCGGGACCGTAGCTCATGCAATTGCGGTTACCTGTCTTGCCGGCAATGACGGCGGTGTCGGTGTAGCCGGTAAAGAAGCCGACGGTCGTGTCCGCGTCCGTCACGTCATCGGCGGCACGCTTGAGCGCTGCTAGAAGGGGAGAGTTCGGGTCGCGCTCGATGGCGGGGCGGTCGCCCGTCACGGTGTAGCTGCCATGGCAACCGGGAACGGCGGCTTCGGCGACGGCGATGGCCTGCTCTACCATGCGCGTCGCGGCGGCCGTATCGGTCGGCGGGGTCAGGCGCATGTCGACCCAGACTTTGGCGCGGTCGGGCACGACATAGGGGCGATATCCGCCCTCGATTTGGCCAAACGTGATGGTCGAAGACCCTAGCTCATCGTGCGCGGGCAGCGCCGCAAACGCGCGACGGAGCGAACACACGACCTCGGCCATGGCGGCGACGGCATCCGCGCCCTTCCACGGCTGGCTCGCATGCGCCGTCACGCCAGCCATTTCAATCTCGAACCACGTACGCCCCTTGTGCGCCACCTGGATCTGTCCGTCGGTGGGCTCGGTGTCCAGCACCCATTCGCGCGAACCGACCCAGCCGGCATCGATGGCTGCCTCGGAGCCTCGCATAAAGTCTTCCTCGTCGACCGAGCAGATGAGCGAAAAGCCGCGGCGGGGCAGCGCGCCATCCGCCGCCACGCGCTCGAGCGTATGGACCAGTGCGGCAATGGCGCAGGCCAGACCGCCCTTCATGTCGCAGGCACCGCGACCATAGAGCTTATCGTCCCGCATGGTCGCCCCGAGCGGCGGCGTGTCCGCGTCCCAGCCATCTCCCAGGGTGACGGTATCTATGTGGCAGATGTAGACGAGTCGCGCCTCGTCGCTCACGCCCGGCACGGTAATCATAAGGTTGCGGCGCCCGGGCAGCACCTCGAGTTCCTCAACCTGCACGGCATGGAGTACCGGATGGCTCAGCTGCGCCAACCGTTCCTCAACCAACGCTTTGATATAGCGCTCAATCTCGTCCTCATACGCACCCGGGTCTGAGCTGTCGATCCGCACGAGTCCTTGCGTAAGCCGCCAAGCAAAATCAGTATCAACCATAGGCACCTCACAGATAGTTAGGTCAACATACAGATTGTATGCCAAGAAGCGGCTCGGTGCATTTAATGGAGCGCTCACAAAAACGGGGCGCCTCTCGTGCGAAAGGCGCCCCGCGGGCATTCAATGTCAGTGACGGGCAGGCCACATGGGGAACTGCCCGTCAGATCAGCCGGCGCTATTTGATTACGCGCACGCGATACATCGACGGAATCTGCTTGAGCGCCTCGATGGTGCTGCTGTCCAGGTGCTCGTCGGTGTCGAACATGGTGTAGGCGTTCTCGCCGGCGGACTCGTTGGTCATACGCTGCACGTTGGCGTTGTCCTTGGCGAGAATGGCCGTAATCTGGCCGATCATGTTGGGCACGTTGGCGTGCAGGCAGGCGATGCGGCTCGCGGCGCGCGCCTTGCCCATGCTGCAGGCGGGGGGGGTGGAGCTGTGCGCGGTGTTTCCCGTTTCCCCGGAATTCCTTAGCTCGCTGGTGGGCCTGTCAG
>CABTZA010000036.1 GCA_902489225.1 uncultured Collinsella sp. | reverse complement strand
GCCTCTACCTGCGGTTTTAATATCACGAAAATGACCGTGGTTGAGATCATTCAATTCGTCGTAGTAAACCGGGGTACTTTTGTTTGGCTACAAATAGTATCGGTTTAGACGTTTTTAAATATCGCGATAATTTTGGTGGTAAAACGATTTTCTAGGACAACCGTTCGCCGATGGTAAACGGATGTTGTTTATACAGCCTGTGTACAACAGATATACTTACAATCTGTGCGTAAAGCCCATGGCCCGCAGGCCGTGATTCTATTGAACTGGACCGTATTATGAGATTGATTCACAACAGCCGTCTGCCGCAGTTTCGTACTCCGTTTGGCGCTGTGACCACAGGAACTACCCTTTCACTCTCCGTGATTCTGGAGGATGCCGATCCCGCGCAGGCAACGCTTACGCTCCGCACCTGGGTCGATGAGATCGGTGAGTCTCGGTATCCAATGACGCACGAGGGCGACGGCATCTTTACCGCCGAGCTTGAGTGCACCGAGCCCTGTCTTATTTGGTACAGCTTTATATGCAATATCGAGGGTCAGCCCGAGGTCCGCTTGGGCGCGCCACAGGGCCGCACCGGCGGCGAGGGCGTAACCTATGACTACGCCGAGGTTCCGTCCTTCCAGATTACCGTCTATAAGCACCGCGAGAACCGTCCCACCTGGTACGAGCGCGGTATGGTCTACCAGATCTTCCCCGATCGCTATGCCCGCGACGAGCACTGGCGCGAGCGCACGCTGGCCGAGGTCGAAAAACCGCGTAAGGGCATTCAGCGCCGCATGGTCGAGGACTGGAACGAGCCGCCTGTGTACGAGCGCGCCGAGGACGGCTCCATCAAGACTTGGGACTTCTACGGCGGCTCGCTCAAGGGCATCCAGGAAGACCTGCCTCGCATCGCCGAGCTGGGCTTTACAGCCATCTACCTCAACCCCATTTTTGAAGCCGCGAGCAACCACCGCTACGACACCGCCGATTACACCAAGATCGATCCGATTCTGGGCACCGAGCAGGACTTTACCGAGCTGTGCGAGGCGGCCGAGAAGCTGGGCATTTCCATCATTCTGGACGGTGTGTTCAACCACACGGGCGACGATTCGATCTACTTCAACCGCTACGGCAACTACCCCGGTGTGGGCGCGTGGCAGAGCGAGGATTCGCCGTGGCGCGATGCGTTTTACTTCCATGAGGACGGATCGTATGACTGCTGGTGGGGCGTGGGCAACATGCCAGCCATCAATGAGAGCTCCGAACTGGTACGCGAGCGGCTCCTGGGCAAGGATGGCGTGATCCGAAAATGGCTACGTGCCGGCGCTCATGGCTGGCGCCTAGACGTGGCCGACGAGCTTTCGGACGATTTCCTGACCGAGATCAAGAAGGCCGTGCTCGCCGAGAAGCCCGACGCGCTGCTGCTCGGCGAGGTATGGGAAGACGCCTCCAACAAGATCAGCTACGGCCATCTGCGTCGCTATCTGCAAGGCTCCGAGCTCGACTCGGCCATGGATTACCCCTTCCGCGACATGGTCATCGGCTTTTTGATGGGCTACAAAAACGCCTACGAGGCTGCCGAGGACATCGAGACCCTGCGCGAGAACTATCCGCGCGAGGCCCTGTCTTGCGCGCTTAACCTGCTTTCGAGCCACGACCGTCCGCGCATCATCTCGGTGCTCGGCGGCGGCCCTGACGAGTCGCAGCTGCCCGAGTGCGAGCGCAGCAAATGGCGCTTGGACGAAGGCGCGATGGGCCTGGCCAAGAGCCGTTTTTGGCTCGCCACGCTTATGCAGATGACCTTCCCCGGCGTGCCTTCGATTTACTACGGCGATGAGTACGGCTTGGAGGGCCTTACCGACCCGGGCAACCGTCGCACCCTGCCGACCAAGGAAGACCTTCACGACTTCGACACGCTCGCGATCGTCAAGAACGCATCTGCCGTGCGCCGTGCGCTGCCTTTTATGATCGACGGCGAGATCAAGGCGTTCGCGCTCAACGACGAGGTGCTGGCTTACAACCGTACGGGCAAGGACGGCGAGTCCGCGACCGTCATCATCAACCGCAGCCTGCGCAATTCGCATCACGTGACAATCCCGGCGCTCGGCGAATGTGCGAGCGATGTCATTAGCGGTCACGAGTGCGAGATCCACAACGGCACTGTCACGCTCGACCTGTACCCGCTGGGTTCGTCGATCATCTACCACCACGCCGAGCAGCGCCTGCAGGAGCCGCTCGATCACGGCGCGGGCGTCGTGTGCCATATCACCTCGGTGCCGACCGACGACGGTAAGCCCGGCACGATCGGCGCGCCCACGCGTCGCTTTATCGACCACCTGGCTGCCATGGGCATGCGCTACTGGCAGGTCCTGCCCGTCAACCCAACGGACTTCTTCCGTTCCCCCTACGCTGGCCCTTCGGCCTTTGCGGGCAACATCGACCTGCTGCCCGAAAGCTACGAGGAACTGGCCGCCGACTTTGAGACCTGGAAGGCTCGCGGTGGCGAGGATGCCGATCCGCTCTACACCGCGTTTAAACATCGCAATGCCGATTGGCTCGAGAAGTACTGCGTCTATATGGCCGTCAAGAAGTACTTTGAGGGCGAGTCGCGCCACAATTGGCCGGCAGATGTCGCTCGCTACAACGAGCATCTAATCGACGACAAGCGCTTCCACAACGAGGCCGAGCTTCAGGCGTACATGCAGTACCGCTTTGACCTGGCCTGGTGCGAGCTCATGAACTACGCGCACAAGAAGGGTATCGAGGTTATCGGCGACATTCCTATGTACGTGTCCGACGATTCGGCAGACGCGTGGAGCGAACCCGAGAACTTCTGGCTGTCCGATACCGGCAAGGCGATTGAGATTTCCGGCGCGCCGCCCGACAACTTTGCGCCCGAGGGCCAGATGTGGGGCAACCCGACGTTCCGCTGGGACCACATGAAGCAGAACGGCTATAGTTGGTGGATGGATCGCCTGCGCCGCGCGTTCTCGCTCTACGACCGCGTGCGTCTGGATCACTTCCTGGGATTCCACAGCTATTACAGCATTCCCGCGGGCAAGGCATGCGCCGACGGCCGCTGGCTGGCGGGCCCGGGCAAGGACCTGTTCCAGATCGCCTATGACGAACTGGGTCCGCTCAACTTTATCGCTGAGGACTTGGGCTATCTGACGCCCGGTGTTCGTGCCATGGCATCGACCTGCGGTTTCCCCGGCATGGACGTGCTGGAGTTTAGCGACTACGACGTTCGTTGCGGTGTGCATCCCACGCCCGGCAAGATTCTGTACACCTCGACGCACGATACGTCGACGCTGGCCGGTTGGTGCACCCGTACCTTTGCGGGCGGCGATGAACCGAGCGGTGTTGAGGTGGCGGCCAAGCTGATGAGCGACGCGCTGGCAAGCGACGCTCCCCTGGTGATGATGCCACTGCAGGATGTCCTGGGGCTTGGCGACGACGCGCGCATGAACGTTCCGGGCGTGGCCACGGGCAACTGGACCTGGCAGGCTGACGAGGCGGACATTGCAGCCGCCGAGAACAAAACCGCACAGCTCCTGCGCAACAACCATAGATTCTGGGGTGAAGCGTGATAAAACCCCCGATATAGGGTACAGTTACAGACGTTTGAATTTATGCGGGCAGAGTAATCTGCCCGCTTTGTGCTGAAAAGGAAGTATTATGGCGCGCTACGATTACAAGTGCTCGAGCTGCGGCAACGTGTTTGAGGTTGAGCATCCCATGTCCGAGACTCCCGAGGTCGTGTGCCCCAGCTGCGGTGCCCCGGCGGCCAAGACGTTCTCGGCCAGCGGCATTAAATTTGAGGGCAGCGGTTTCTACAACACCGATCAACGAAGCGGCGGCTCCAGTACCAACGCCACCAGTGGCTGCTGCGCCAACTGCCCGCATAGCCACTAGGAACCAAGCAGCCCCGCGACCAAAACCGATCGCGGGGCTATTTCTTTGCTCTATGGGTAGTTAATTAAGCTACCCAGGTTTCCTTGTGAGTTGCGGTGAAATAAGGACTGTTTGGCGGGCAGAAGCGGCTTTTCATTCCCTATTTCACCGCAACTTAGTCGTTACTTGTGGACCAGTCTGGCGCAGAAGTGGCCGTCGTAGGAGTCGGCGTTTACCGGCACGCTTTGGAAGAGGCCTCGATCGTTCTGGCGTACGGATACGAGCTTCTTGGCCTGATCGAACTCGGGGAGTTGCAGAATCTGTGCCTCGGAAAGCGGTGCCACGCTAAAGCCGGCACCCTCGGGAGAAGCAAGGAACGCGTCCACCACCTGCGTGTTCTCCTCGTCGAAGACGGAGCACGTCGCATAGATGAGCTCGCCGCCGGCAGCCACGCGCGCGGCGGCTTCCTTGAGCATCGACAGCTGCAGTTTGGGCAGCTCAACCGTCACATCCTTTTCGGTCAGACGCCACGGAATCTCGGGATGACGACGCATGGTTCCGGTGCCCGAGCACGGCGCATCGATAAAGACCGTGTCGAATTTAACCGGCTCGCCAAGCATGGCATCAAACGATGTGAGCACCTCATCAAGCTCGCAGGCATCGCCCGAAACCGTACGAACGCCCTGAATACCCGCCTTGTGAAGGCGCGCGAGATTTAGGTCGCACTTACGGTCATGAAGATCAAGTGCCGTATGCAGACGCTCATAGCCGGCGCGCTTGGCCTGGCACATCATCACATAGGTCTTGGTACCGCGACCGGCGCCAATCTCAAGGCAGCTTCCAGGGCGCGTGGCAGCTGTGGCGATGAGCTGAGCGTTAAGGTCCGAGGCCACCGCGGCAGCACGCTCAAACACACCCGAAGCAACGGTAACCTGGGCATCAACCGGAGCATGGCAGCCCGGGAAGACAGGCGCGACGAGCTGCGAGATATACGGATCGGGCTTAGTCGCAAAGGCGTTCTCATGCAGGGCCAGCGGCGCGGGGGCCAGATTGCCGGCAAAGTTAAGCGCACCCTCGGGCGTGTCAAACGACGCCATAATACGAGCGCACAGCCAACGCGGCAGACCCATCAGGCGCGACAGACGAACCAAGCGTCGCTCAGACTCGTCTACATCGGACGCCGTGGCAAAGTCCTCAACGTTGTCCGCGACCTTATGCAGCACGGCATTGGCCAAACCGGCGGCAGACTTAGCTCCGCTGCGCACCAGCTCAACGCCCTGACTCACCGCAACGCGGCCAGGCGTATGCAGATAGAGCATCTCGAAGGCTGAGATACGAAGTGCCATGCGAACACGCGGCGCAACCTTTTTAGGCTCGAGAAACTGATCGAGCAGCTCGTCCAAAATACCCTGCGTAGCGGCCACACCCAGCGCCAAGCGGGCGGCAAAAGCGGAATCGCGCTGGTCAATAGCCTTGGCCGATGCGCGAGTGGACAGCACGTCACGCGCATACATGCCGCGGCGATCGGCCTCCATTAGCACATCGAGCGCAAGTTTGCGCGCGGGAGACAGCTTGCTCATGACAAAACACCCCAGATAAGATCGGCGCCTTGCAGCCCAGCAGCCCAAGCAGAAGCGGCCATGGCACGCTTGCCATCGGGCTTAACCTCGAGCAACTCAACCGGGCCATCGGAAAGACCAAGGTAGACGCGCTTGGCTTGAACGGCAACAGCGCCTTCGCCAAGCGACACATCAGCCGGCTCAGCATCGAGCACGCGAACCGACTTGCCGGCAATCACACAACGAGCGGGAGCGGTGTCGGACGAGGCAAGCACATGACGCACACAATCAAGTGCCGCCATCTGAGGGTCAAGACGCATCTCCTGCTTAGAAATCTTGGCAGCATGGGTAACAAGCGACTCATCCTGTTCAATCCACACGGCGGTGCCATCGGCAAGCGAAGGAAGCGTATCGGCAAGCAGTTTGCCGCCAAGCTCACCAAGCTCCATGGTCAGCGCCTCAGCATGCTTACCAGCAACCAAGGTCGAGGCCTGCGCACAATAAGCGCCGGTATCCACGCCATGCCCAATACGCATAATGGAAACGCCGGCAACCTCATCACCAGCGAGAATCGCACGCTGAATGGGAGCAGCCCCACGCCAACGAGGCAGCAAGGACGCATGAACATTCACAATACCAAGCGGCGCCATATGCAGCACGTCATCCGGCAAAATGCAACCATAGGCAGCCACGCAGAAAATGTCAGCCTGGGCAGCCTTAAGCGCCTCAACGACCTCAGGCGTCATACGATTAGCCTCAACAACCGGCAACCCCAGCTCAAGCGCTTTAGCCTTAACAGGAGACGGCTCCAGCTTCTTACCACGCCCGCGAACAGCATCAGGACGAGTAACAACAAGCGCAATCTCGTTACCAGCCTCAACAAGCGAAACCAGCGAAGGCACAGCAAAATCAGGCGTACCCATAAACACAATACGCATAAAGAACGTCTCCCCTCAACCAAAGCCGAGACGGCTACAAATAGCGGCGGAAAGCCAAGTCACCAGCCCATCCGCAATAACATTTCAACAAAAACAAATATACCCAAAACCAAAGAAAGAGCCGCATAAAAGCAGCCCTCCCAACAAAGCACCTATCAGCGAAGACGCCCCTCCCTGGCCCGACGGCACCCGGGCGAAACGAAGAGCGACAACGTAGTCCCTGGGATGGGGCCCACACATATCGTCCCGCGCGCAGTTTCGCAGCGCAGCGAGAATGTTTGAGCACGGGATGATATGTGTGGGCCCCATCCCAGGGACGGACAATTAACCTATTCGGTCTCGCCCGGTCGAGCGCCGCGGGCCAGGGCGTCCTGGTACTCCTTGACTGCCTTGAGCCTCTGCATGGGCTTCAGTCGCTCGAACATGGTGTTGCCGTGCAAGTGATCGATCTCGTGCTGCAGGCACACGCAGAACAGGTCGCCCGTGGCCTCGTAGCGAATCAGGTTGGCGTCCAAGTCGTACGCCTCGACGACGACATGGTCAGGACGCTCGATCTCGCAGCTAATGCCGGGGATGGACAGGCAGCCCTCGCTAAACGGCACCAGATGGTCGCTCTGCTCCACAATCACGGGATTGATGAGCACGTACGGGTCGTAGTCGTTTTTGTCGCTGTAGTCGCAGTCGATGGTGACGAGCTGAATGAGCTCGCCGATCTGCGGGGCAGCCAGGCCGCAGCCGCCGTTCTCGAACATCATCTTCTTCATCTTCTCGGCAAGCGTCTCGATCGCCGGGGTGATCTCCTCGATGACGGCGCACTCCTGGCGCAGACGAGGGTCGGGCGACAGTACGATTCCGTTGGCTTCCATGGCCATCCTTTCGGGTTGTTACATCAAATCATAGGCGTCGACGTCAACGCTCACACTCACGCCGCGCACAGAGCCCACCTCTTTGAGGCAGGCGTCGATATCATCAGAGACATGGTACCCCACGGGCGACTTCACAAGCAGATGGAAGCGGTAACGGTCCTTGGCTCTCTCGATTACACACGAAGCCGGGCCCAGCACCTGCGGCACGGCACTCCCCGCCTGCAAAAAGTCGGGCGCGGCAGCATGCCAACGGCGCTTGAGGAGCTTTGCAATGCGCCCGATGTAGTCCTGTGCTTCGTCTCGGTTCGCTGACCACACCAAGATGTTGACCAGGCGAACAAAAGGCGGGTACAGCGCGTCGCGGCGCTGGTCCAGGTCGTAGTCGGTAAAGATCGAACGGTCATGCTCAGCGACGGCGCGAATGACCGGGTCCTCGGGCAGGTAGGTCTGGATGATGACCTCGCCGGGGCGATCACCACGACCGGCACGGCCGGCGACTTGCTCCAGCAGATCGTAGGCGCGCTCCCCTGCGCGGAAGTCCGGCAGCTTGAGGGCGAAGTCGGCATTGACCACACCCACGAGCGTGACCTCGGGAAAGTCGAGGCCCTTTGCGATCATTTGGGTGCCCAGCAGCACCGCGCAATCGGCGGCATCGAACTTCTCAAGCAGCTTTTTGTGCGCATCCTTGCCGCGCGTGGAATCGGCATCCATACGAATAATGGCGACGTCCTCGGGCAACATCTGGTGCAGTGCGTCCTCGATCTGCTGCGTACCCAAGCCCATTTTTGCCAGGTAGCGACTGCCACATTTGGGGCAACGGCTCGTGGGCGCGGGATACGGCTGCACGCGCCAAGACGAACCGCATGTGTGACACTGCAGCGTGTGCGTGCGCTCGTGATACGTAAGCGCGGTGGAGCAGTGGTTGCAGGTGGGGACGCAGCCGCACTCGCGGCACATAAGGAACGGCGCAAAGCCACGGCGGTTATGCAGCAACACGGCCTTCTCGCGGCGCTCGACCACACGCTCCAGGCCTTCCATCAGCGGTTTTGAGAACATAGAGCGGCTGCCGTGCGAGAACTCGCGGCGCAGGTCGGCAATGCGGACTGTCGGCAGCACGGCGTGTCCCGGGCGCTCGGGCATCTCGACGCGCGTCCAGGTGGCACCGTTATACGTGCCACGGCGGCAGCGGTCGAGGGCCTCAGCAGAAGGCGTGGCCGAGCCCAGCGCGAGCGGGCAGCGATAGCGACGCGCCATCTCGGCCGCCACTTCGCGCGCATGGTAGCGCGGGCTGGAACCCTGCTTGTAACTGGTCTCGTGCTCCTCGTCGATGATGATAAGGCCCAAGTCGCTGAGCGGGCAAAAGAGCGCCGAGCGGGCGCCCACGACCACGCGCGCGGCACCGCTGGCGACCATATCCCATTGGTCCAAGCGTTCACCGGCCGAAAGGCGCGAGTGGAAGACCGCAACCGTTTCGCCAAAGCGCGAGCGAAAACGGCCGACGGTCTGGGCCGTCAGCAAGATCTCGGGCACGAGCACGCAGGCCGAACGGCCGGCTGCCAGCACGCGCTCGATGGCGGAGAGGTAAACCTCGGTTTTGCCGGAACCGGTGACGCCATCGACGAGCACCACGTCGCCGTGTGCATCCAGGCGAGCTCGCTCAATCTGCGCGAGCGCCTGCTGCTGGCCGTTGGTGAGTGCCACCGGCGCCTTACCGCTCGCCGAGGACAGCGTGGTCTGCTCGCTGCAGCCACGCCACGCACGGCGCTCTTCCACCACCACGACACCGCGTTTTTCAAGCGCCTTGATGGTCGCCGACATGCTGTTATAGAGCAGGTTGAGGTCGCGCGTCGTGACCGGGCCGCATTGGAGCGCCTCGATGAGCTGACGTTGGCGAACCGCTGTCTTGGGCGGCGTGTAGTCGAAACCCTCGGGCGTGAGCATGACCCAGCGGTTTTGGATAGGCTTGACGGCGGGGCGCTCAACCGTCCACACGCCGTCATCGCCCTTGACCACGCGCGGACTTCCACCCGGGGGCAAGAACAAACGCAGGCACTCGGAAAGCGTCGCGACATACTCGCGGCTCATCCAGCGTGCGATACGGGCAGCCTCGACAGTAAAGAGCGGTTTGCTGAGGATAGCCTCGATGGGCTTGATGCGTGCGGGGTCGAGGGCGATGTTGCCTTGTAGGTCGCCCAGCTCAGGCGCAATGTCGACAATATAGCCCGCGGCGGCACGGTTACCAAAGTGGACCAGGACCGTTGATCCGATCTGCGCTTCGCTAGCAAGAGGTTGAGGAATGCCATAGGCAAACGGCTCGGACAGCGCACGCGTTGGGATGTCGAGAACCACGCTCGCATAGGCGGCGATGGGCTCAGGTGCGGGCTCGGGCTGCGCCGGGGCGGCGGCAGGAGCCGCGGACTTCGGAGCTTCCTCCGGTTCCGGCGAACCAAACAGCGAAAGTTGCTCGACCATGGCCCCAGCACCTCCTATCCCATACGTCTACAGAAACAAGAGCCCCGCTCGGGTGAACGGGGCTCGGATACATACGTTTGCGCAGCGATTACAGCGCCATCGTGCGGGCGCGGTCGATGCGCGCCAAGCAATCGTCGCGGCCGACGAGTGCCATGGTCTCGCCCAACGGAGGGCTCACCATGTTGCCGCAAACGGCGACGCGCACGGCCTGGAACACCACGCGCTTCTTAAGGTCCATCTGCTCGGGCAACGGCTCAAGCGCAGCGTCGATGTTGGCAGCCGTCCACTCGTCCACGCCCTCGAGCGCGCCCTTGGCGGCATCCAGAATGGCACCCATGCCCTCCTTGGCCAGGCCCTTGTTGACGGACTTCTCGTCATACTCGAGCGTCTCGGCCGTAGCGAAGATGGGAGCGGCGACGGTCACGGCGTCGGCCGGCATCTTGGTGCGCGGCTTAACGATGGCGGCAAGCGCGTCGATCCAATCCTCGCCGTACTCGACATTACCCTCGATGAGACCCGCCTCGTGCAGCTCGGGAACCATGATCTCGTCGGCAAACTGAGCATCGGACATGCCATTGATGTACTCGGCGTTGACCCAGTCGAGCTTCTTGGGGTCGAAGGTCGCCGGGTTCTTGGAGATGCGGTCGAGCGAGAACTTGCTGGCCAGGACATCGCGCGGGATGATCGTGGTTTCGCCGTCGAGCGACCAGCCGAGCAGCGCCAGGTAGTTGACAAAGGCGTCGGACAGGTAACCGGCGTCGCGGTACTCCTCCACCGAGGTGGCGCCGTGGCGCTTGGAGAGCTTTTTGCCGTCGGCGCCCAGGATCATGGAGATGTGAGCGAACGTGGGCACGGGAGCGCCGAGGGCCTCGTAGACCATGACCTGACGCGGGGTGTTGGACAGGTGGTCGTCGCCGCGGATGACGTGGGTGATCTTCATCATGGCGTCGTCGACGACGGTCGCGAAGTTATACGTGGGCGTACCGTCGGAGCGGAAGATGACAAAGTCGTCGAGCTCCTTGGCGTCGAAGGTCACCTCTCCGTGGACGGCGTCGTGGATAACGACGTCGCCGCGGTCCTCGGGCACCTTGATGCGCAGGACGTAGGACTCCCCGGCCTCGATGCGGCGGCGGGCCTCCTCGGGATCAAGATCGCGGCAACGGCGCTGATAGCCCTGGAAGGGGTCCTTGCGCTCCTGCGCGGCCTTGCGGTCGGCGTCGAGCTGCCCCTTGGTGCAGAAGCAGGGATAGGCCTTGCCCTCGTCCCAAAGCTTCTGGGCGGCCTGCTTGTACAGGTCCAAGCGCTCGGTCTGGGCGTAGGGGCCAAAATCGCCGCCCACCTCGGGACCCTCGTCCCAGTCCAGGCCCAGCCAACGCATGGCGCGCAGGATGATCTGCGTGTTCTCGTCGGTGGAGCGGGTGGGGTCGGTGTCGTCGATGCGCAGGATGAACGTGCCGCCGTTAGCACGGGCGAAAGCCCAGTTATAGATAGCGGTGCGGGCGCCGCCAATGTGCAGCTTGCCCGTCGGTGAGGGTGCAAAGCGGACGCGAACGTCTGATGCCATGGAAATCTCCTCGATTGCAGGATGGATGTCTAACCGCACCAGTATAAAGCATCAAAGCAACCTCCGCACAAAGGGCACCGACCTACTCATTGGGGATACTCATTGGGGACAGACTTAAATGACCAGTCATTGGGCAACCTGTCGGCACTTAGGAAGGCTGGTCATTTAAGTCTGTCCCCAATGAGTAGGTGCGGAAAGGGTGTGAATGTTTGATTTACGCGCTATGATGTGCCCTTGCATAGAGAGCCTGGCGGAATGGTAACGGTCGCCGGGACACGTTTTTTGAAAGGACTATCATGTCAGAAGAACTTCGTTCCATCCCGCCCCAACACGGGTACTTTGTTTTTACGTCGGAGTCGGTGACCGAAGGTCATCCCGATAAGATCGCTGACCAGATCAGCGACGCCGTCCTCGACGCAATCCTCGCCAAAGAAATAGAGCTGCAGGAGAAGGGCTACATCGCCCCCAACGGCGTGCCTGCCAACGTGGAGAACGTCCGCTGCGCCTGCGAGACCCTCGTGACCACCGGCACCGTCATCGTCGCCGGCGAGATTCGCACTCAGGCCTATGTCGACGTACAGGAAATCGCCCGCGGCGTTATCCGCCGCATTGGCTACAACCGTGCCAAGTTCGGTTTTGACTGCGACACCTGCGGCGTTATGAGCCTCATCCACGAGCAGTCGCCCGATATCGCCCAGGGCGTCGACGAGTCCTTCGAGACCCAGACCGGCGCTACCACCGACCCGATCGACCTGATCGGTGCCGGCGACCAGGGCATGATGTTCGGTTATGCCTCCAACGAGACCAAGACCCTCATGCCCATGCCACACTACCTGGCAAGCCGCCTGGCCGAGCGCCTGGCCACGGTGCGTCACGACGGTACCCTCGCCTATCTGCGCCCCGACGGCAAGACCCAGGTCACCGTGCGCTACGAGGACGGAAAGCCCGTCGAGGTCACGACCATTGTCATCTCCACGCAGCACGCCGCCGAGATCGAGGACATGGGTAAGATCAAGGCCGACCTCATCGAGCACGTCATCACCCCGGTCATGGCCGCCGAGAACATGCCGTGGGATAATGCCGACATCTATGTGAACCCCACCGGTCGCTTTGTCGTGGGCGGCCCCATGGGCGACACGGGCCTCACCGGCCGCAAGATCATCGTCGACACCTACGGCGGCTATGGCCGTCACGGCGGCGGTGCCTTTAGCGGCAAGGACTGCACCAAGGTCGACCGCTCCGCCGCGTATGCCGCGCGCTGGGTCGCCAAGAACGTGGTCGCCGCCGGTCTGGCCGACCGCTGCGAAGTCGAGCTTGCCTACGCCATCGGCGTTTCCAAGCCCCTCTCAATCATGGTCGACACCTTCGGTACCGCACATGTTGCCGAGGACAAGATCGTCGAGGCCGTAGAGAAGACCTTCGACCTGCGCCCGGGCGCAATCATCCGCGACCTAGACCTGCGCCGCCCCATCTACGAAAAGACGGCAGCCTACGGTCACTTTGGCCGAGAAGACGCCGACTTCACCTGGGAGAAAACCGATCGAGTCGAAGAACTCAAAGCAGCCTGCGGCCTGTAAGCTAACTCGAAAAGCTACAGCCAAATAACAACGCACCAAAAGAAGTACCGGCCCCAACCGGTACTTCTTTTTTATTTAAAGGTTGTGAAGATGAGCCTACCTGGGACATGGAATAAATCACAGGCCGATAAATTTTGCAGCAGAGCGACTCCAGCCATGTATCCTAAGTTCCGAGGGCTTTGGTATTTGGTCGGTCGCGAGTTCCGCACGAGCCGGAGGCCACTTAATGTGGCCTCCGTGCGAGCCAAGACTGTAGAGCAGGCGACCAAATACCAAAGCCCTCGGAACGACGGGACAAGTATGCCCCGCCCCTCGGAACGACGGGACAAGTATGCCCCGCCCCTCGGAACGACGGGACAAGTATGCCCCGCCCCT
>CABTZA010000035.1 GCA_902489225.1 uncultured Collinsella sp. | reverse complement strand
TCCCTATTTCACCGCAACTTATGGAGTTGAGGATGATTTAGCTAGTTGCGGAGGGCATTATCTAGGGTGGCGGCCACGATCAAGGGGTCGTCGGTGCCGGCGAAGAGGCGGACGGTGCTCCCCTGTTTGCCGCGTGGGGCCGAAAGGCGCGTCGTTGCGCCGCCGGCGGACGATGTGCGAAACTCCCCCGGCAAAGCACCGAACAGCTCCCCCGAGCTAAGCTCGATAAGATCAAATTCAACTGCCGGGCCAAAGCCGTGCTCGAGGATTCCCGTTGAAACCGAATGGTCGGGATGCGAGCTCAGCCCGGGATAGCGCACGTTGCGCACCATCTCATTGGCGGCCAGATACTCGGCCAGCGCACGTGCGCGGTCGAAATGCGCCTGCATGCGGACATCGAGCGAGTCCAGCCCGCGCTCCAGCACACCGGCCTCGTCAGCAGGCATATCAAGCTTGGCCAAGCCACAGCCCTCAAGCAGGGCATGCGCGCACTCGGCAGCAGCATCCACACGATGGCGCTTGAGCTGCGAGCGCGCCACCGAAGCGGCAACGAGCTTGCGCGGCGCCTTACCAGCACACACGCGGTCGAGCGCCTCGAGCAACAGCGCAGCACCTAGCCGCAGCGGATCGCAGCCAAAAGCCGATACCACGGTGTTGTCCACAACCAGCAGCGCATGGGCCTCACGCGCGGCGCGTCCTAACGCTCGCAGATCGGGCACGCGCAGTCCAAACCCGCCAATAGAGTTGACGAACCACCACAGGTGCGGCCCCTCGACCTCAAACGAAGCATCAAAGCCCTCGGACGCAGCGGCAAACGCCTCGGCGGACGGCGAGCCCACGAGCACAACATCGCAGCCATCAAAGCCGCTCGCAAACGCATCGGCAAAGTCATCCGCAAAGGCCACCAGGCGATCGCCGGGCCGTACAATCCCCAGCAACGACAGCGCTGCCGGCACATGCGACGCCGCAAGCAACCGCGCCTCACGCGCGCTGGCCCTCAAAGCCCAGGCCTCTTCTAGCTGCTGTACGCCCATACGGCACCTTCCCTCCAAAACAAAAACCCACGATGCGGATGTTTCCCACATCGTAGGCTACGGCTGCAGTATAGCGCCGATATGCGACGAATCGCCTAGATGTTGAGCGCGTGGTAGGTCACATTCGCGCCCGGAGCGTCAACGGTCACGCCATAGGCCTCGGGATAGATGCGCGTCGAAAACACGAGCGAGCCATCGTTCACAAACACCTCGACCGACGAGACATCGCCAACAATGCGCACGTTACGAACCTCGTCGACGGACTCCCAGCGCACAGTACGACCGCAGCCGGCAGAAGCGCGGCCCTCATCGGTAAATCGCATCTCAAAGCGCGGGGGCAGTTCGTCCTCAGCGGGCACAAACGCCAGCTTCAGCTCGCCATCAACGGTCGAGGTAAACGCGCCGTCGACACCGTCAACAACAACATCAAAGCAGGTATCGCCGGCAACCTCCAACGAGCCCGCCCGCACACGCACCGAGGCATAATGGTGCTCAATCTCGCGCGCCGGCTGCTGCAGCACCACGCCGTCGACACCGGCTGTGAGCTCACGCGGCACCGTCATGCAGTGCTGCCAGCCGCACGCTACGGTGGGCGCGTTGTCATAGGTCGGCTCATCGGGCATGCCCATCCAGCCGATCAAAATGTGGCGACCATCCTCGGACGTAAACTCCTGAGGAGCATAGAAGTCAAAACCGGCGTCCCACAGGCGGAACTCGCCCAGCTCATAAGCGTCCTTGCCACCAGTGATGTCGCCCGATACAGGCATGTAGCCAGCGGCATACACGTTGCCGCGGTCCCAACGGCCGCCCTCGAGGCCCTGGGGCGAGAAGGACAGCCACTTCGCCGGCACACCGCCATCCGACTCAAGCTCAAGGTATCCCGGGCACTCCCACATAAAGCCAAAGCGCTCGGGCGTGGAAACGCGGCTTTCGAGCTCCCAGCTCAGCATATCGGCCGAGCCATACACCAAGATCTCGCCCACATCGCGCCCGGCACCTTCGCCGTGCATCGCACAAAAACGGCTTTCGACATGCGGCCCGTCCACGCGACGACGCGCGCCCAGCACCATGTGGTAACGCCCATCATCATCGCGCCACACCTTGGGATCACGCACGTGGCAGGTCAGATCGTCGGGATAATCCTCGGACGCCAGCACCACGCGCTTTTGGCTGAACTCCCGACCGGCAAGGCCATCAACGCTCTCGACATAAACAGTATCGGCGCGACGGCCGGTATTGACGTAGTCGTACGTGCCGTCCGCATCGGAAAGCTTAACGTTGCCCGTATAGAGCACACGAATGCGGCCGTCCTCGGCAAGCGCGGAGCCTGAATACACGCCATGGCAATCGAACGGCTCGTCGGGCAGCAGCGGGGCGCCAACATATTCCCAGTTCATAAGGTCGCGGCTTGTGGCATGGCCCCACATCTTTACGCCGCCGTTCACATCAAACGGGGCATACTGGAAGTACGCGTGAAACACGCCGCCCGCTTGGCAAAGACCGTTGGGGTCGTTGAGCCAGCCCGCCGGCGGCATAATATGGAAGCGCTGGCCATACGCGCCATGACCGCACTCAGAGGCGGCGGCGTCAACAGCGGCGACCAGCTTTGCAAGGTCGCGACCAAGTGCATTAGACATATCAAAGTCCTAACGGATCGAAAGTAACAAGACACCAGAGATCGGCACCAGATACGGGAAACGCCCGCGAGCATACGACCCGCGGGCATCCCCTCAATCAAAAGCTCTTAGGCCTGCTCGGAAGTCTTGGACTCGTCCTTGTACAGGACAAACGAGACGGCAAAGGAAACCAGCGCGGCGACCGCAAACATGATCGCGTACTGCACGGGCTGGGCCAGGCACAGCAGGATACCGAAGATACCCGTAACGCCCGTGCCGGAGGCAGCCAGCGAAGTGAGCGCGCAGACCAGGGCGCCGCAGCCACCGCCGATGCAACCGGCGATGAAGAGCTTAAAGAAGCGCAGGTTCACACCAAAGATGGCAGGCTCGGTAATGCCCATGAAGGCGGACAGAGCCGAAGGAAGCGCCAGGCCCTTGATCTTGGCATCGCGGGTCTTAAAGGCAACGGCGAGTGCGGCACCACCCTGGGCGATGTTGGCGGCACTGGCGATGGGCAGCCAATAGGTCACGCCGTACTGGGCGAGCTGGCCCAGGTCGATGGCGGTGTACATCTGATGGATACCGGTGACGACCGTAGGCGCATAGAACAGGCCGACGATAAAGGAACCGATGCCGAAGGGCAGGGTGAGCAGGGCCTGGATCAGACCGAGGACGGCGTTCTCGGCCCAGACAAAGATGGGGCCGACGGCAACGAGCGTCACGAGCACGGTCACGAACACCGAGACGAGCGGGGTCACAAAGAGGTCGAACATCTCGGGAACGATCTTGTGCAGGCGCTTCTCGAGGAAGGCCAGAATGGCGCAGGCGATAACGATGGGGATCACGTGGCCCTGATAGCCGACCCACTCAAAGCTGTACACGCCAGGAATGACGGTGATCATAGTCTGCACGCCCTCGGAGGCAACCGTGTAGGCGCTCTGCAGCGAGGAGTTGATGAACGCACCGCCGACGACAGCGCCCAGATACGGGTTGGCGCCAAAGGCCTTAGCGGCGGAGTAACCGATCAGGATCTGCAGAATGCCAAAGGACGTGCCCGAGACCAGGTCGGCAATCTTATAAATAAAGTTATTGGTGTCGAGCGCGATAAAGCCGTTGGAGGCCATAAAGTTGAGGGCGCTCATAATGCCCAGCAGCAGGCCCGAGGCCACGATGGCGGGGATGATGGGGACAAAGACGTCGCCGAGCACCTTAATGGCACGCATAAAGATGTTCTGCTGCTGCGCCGCTGCCTCCTTGACCTCGGCCTTGGTGGCAGCCTCGACGCCGCTGAGCGCAATGAACTCGTCGTAGACCTTGTTGACGGTGCCAGTGCCAAAAATAATCTGGAGCTGGCCCTGGGCCTCAAAGACGCCCTTGGCGCCGTCGATATTCTCGAGGGCCTCCTTGTCGACCTTGGCGTTATCGGCAATCACAAGGCGCAGACGCGTGGCGCAGTGTGCGGCCGAAACAACGTTGCCGGCGCCACCGATGTTATCGAGCACCTCTTGGGCTGATTTGCGGTAGTCCATGACTTCCCTTTCCTCCAACGGGCGCATCTGCACCCGGCCATCTTTGACACTTACACTGTAATCGTTTTCAGTTTCATATGTCTGTAATCGTTTTCACAGTAGGGTGAACGGTAGGAAAAAGCCGGCGAAAGGTAGTTTAAAGGCAAAAACAGGGGTCTCAGAGACAGACAGGCATGCCCAAAGCCTAGACATTCATCAGTTGATGGCCGAGCTTGAGCGACTTTAGACCGCGCTCCCCTTCCACTCCATCGAGCGTGTTGAGCAACATATTGGTCGCCTCGACGCCGCTGGTCAGGTAGCCGTAATGCACGGTGGGAATACCGCCCGTCAGCGCCCGCAAAAATGCGTTGTCGCCGAAACCGCTCACGCGGCGCACGCCCTCGCCCAAGCCGCGAACCTCATCGATGGCACGAAGCGCGCCCGCAGCCATGGTGTCGGTCGCGCAGGCGATAAACGAAATATCGGGAGCGACGGAAAGCAGTTCACGTGCCGCACCATAGCCCGAGTCGAGCGTAAACGAGCCCAGGCGAATCAAAGCGGCATCGAGCGGGTTGTCCGCGGCGCGCAAGCCGGCCTCAAAACCGCGACGGCGGTCATAACCGGCCGCGCGGTCCTCTTCGGTAACTCCAATATAGGCAATCTTGCCGTCCACGCGACCCGCAAGCGCATGGCCCAGCTCAAAGGCGGCCTCGTAATCGTCGTGATAGACGCACGCCACGCCCTCGACATGTTGGCCGATCAGCACGATGGGCACGCGGCACGACTCAATCGCCCGACGGTGCTCGTCGGTAATCATGGTTGCCACCAACACAATGCCGTCAACCGGGTGGTTTTGGAATAAATCGAGGTATTCGAGCTCACGATCGGCCGCGTTGTCGGTGTTGGCAAGCAGCATCTGGTAGCCACGACGACCGAGCACCTGGCCAATGCCGGCAGTAATGCGGCTCACGGATTCCGAGTTGATCTTGGGGACGATGACGCCGATGAGCTTGGTGGAACCGGTGCGCAGCGCGCGAGCCTGGCTGGACCGCACGTATCCTGTCAGCTCAATCGCTTTCTTAATGCGCTCGGCCTTGTCCGTCGATATGTAGCCACCGTTGAGGTAGCGCGAGACGGCGGCGCTCGAAACGCCCGCCAACTCGGCCACATCTTTCATCTTTACCACGAGCACCCCTGTCATTGAAATCGCTTTCACCATGATACCTGTTCGTTCCGGCGTTCTAACGAACGCCGGACTGCTCGACGCTGTGCGGGCATCTGCCGGGCGATCTGCCGGGCGATCTGCCGGGCGATCTGCCGGGCGATCTGCCGGGCGATCTGCCGCTCAAACCGTCGCTCGCGTACATGAAGTACGCGTCGCTCCTCTTTCGTGGCACCTCGCCACGGCAGCTACCCGCTCGCTGACGTATGCTCGACCAGGAGCGCCCCTCTTTGTACAATCTGCTCGTTAGGGTCCTACCCGTGGTACTCGCCGTTGTACTGGATGAGCGTTAGGTCCTCCACTCCGTCGAGCGCGCGAATGGCGTCGGCATAGGGCATATCAACGCCATCCGAGAACACCTCGACGGCCATCTCGACCTTATCACCGCGCATCGTCTTGGACTTGACGGTGAATTTGGTGCGCCCAAATGCACGCACGATATCGTCGCCGGTGGTCTGGCCCGTGTAGTGAATGACCATCATGTACACACGCGACTTGTCCTGGTGGCTCGCAAAGCTGGCGATCATCACCACGATCACCACCGCAGTGAGCCCCACGAGCGCATACATGCCGGCGCCGGCCGTAATGCCCGTGGTAATGGCCCAAAACAGATACAGCAGGTCGAGCGGGTCCTTGACCGCTGTACGATAGCGGACGATGGACAGAGCACCGACCATACCGAGCGAGATGACAACGTTCGTCGAGATCGCGAGCGTGACCATGCAGGTAAGCACGCACATGCCCACAAGCGTCACAGCAAAGCTACGCGAATACACCACGCCGGTAAAAAAGCGCTTGTAGACGTAATAGATCAGGATGCCCATGGCGAGCGCCACGAACAGCGACAGGCCGATCTTGGCAGGGTCGACCTGGCCAAACGCCTCCAAAACGGAGTTCTTAAAATAGTCCCTGGTGCTCATGGTCTAAATATCCCCTCGGTTCCCAAAATCCGATTCCCAGTAGTTAAATCCGCGCAGGTAGGCGGTCTTTTCGTAACACAGGCAGTACTTAGAGACCGCCGTAAGCTCGGCCGCGCCCGGCGGCACCAAATCGCGCACCAGCTGCGGGCAAAACTCCGTAAACTTGACCTCCATCACCAGCTTGCCGGGCTCCAGGACCGGCAGCGCGGGCAGCGTCACGTCAAAGATATCGAAGCTTCCCACCGCGGCACGCACGTTACTATCAAAGGTAATGCGCACGGTGCCCTCATCCATCACCCACGGCTCGCGCTCGTAGTCCACGATGGTCCGCGGGCGCATCATGTTGCAGATACACTCGATGTAGAACTCGCGACAGAGCGGATAGGGGCTCCTCAGCAAAAAGTCGTAGTCACCGGCCAGAATCTGCTCAAACTCGCCACGCGTGAGCGGCGCGTCCTCCTTGTAGATCCAGCTGCCGTACTTCTTTTTGCGCTCGAGCTTAATCACCTTGTCGCTGCCGTTATAGATGCGAACGCGATACTTTTTGCGCATGAGAATGCCGGCGTCTTTTTCCTCGTAGGCCGAGTTGCAGTAGTCGTCAAAGTAGAGGCTGCGAATGGTGTAACCACCCGCCCGTGCATGCTTGTCCAGCTTAAACACCGGCGCCATGCGACAGGCAAGCGCAGCGTGCTCGCCCTCGTTAATGAGATATTTGAGCTCGTGGCGGTAACGCTCCTGCGTGGTACGCACAGGCGGGGCCGCCAAGCGCTCAAGCAGCGCGCTAGCCCTCCTCATACGTGTCCTCCACGACCTTACCGCCGTCTTGCACGTAAAAACACTTCATGCCGTAGTGCTTGCCGTCGTCGGTCACATAGTAGTCAAACGCGTCTTGCGTATAGCCGTCGGAGTTGGTGGCACGCACACGCACAAAATACTGGCCGGTATCGGGCGCATCGCAGGTCACCTCGGGAAGCAGCACGTCCTCGGCCTTAAAGACCACGTCGCTTATGGCATAGTCGCGCGCAAGCTCTACGGTGTAGCGAATGTCGCGCGCCTCAAAGTCGTAGGACGCATCCCAATTAATACGCAGCTTACCGTTATCGATCTGCGGCACGCCGATGTAGAACGGCATGGGCTTTTTAAAACTCTCGCGAAAGCTCTTGTAGTTCTCCTCGATCTCGGAGGGAATCGCCGCGGCGATCTGCTCGTATTGGTCCTTGGTGACAGGCAGATTATCGATATCGGGCGAAGCAAAGACCAGCGATTCAGTAACCTCGCGGTAGTGCTTGATCATCTTGCTCAGGCGTGCCTCGGTCATATACGAACGCAGGTCCTTGACGGCGCGGTCGAGCTCGCTGCGGAACGATTTGCCGCGCAGCGCACGATTGAACAGTACGTTGCCCCAGTAGTTGCTTACGCCGCGCTCCCAGCTCGCGTAGTCCGAAAACCCGGTAAGAGAAAGCTCCAGCTTACGCAGCATGCCGTCGTTATCCCAATCTAAAATGTACCAGGTATTTGAATTGAGCGGGCTGTACAGATAGCAGTTACGGTTCTGCGTATCGCAGTTGCCCGTCAGGATCTGAAACGCCAGCCAATAGACCAGATTTTCGGTATCGAAGTAGGTGTCGAGCACATCGTCGATCTTTTGCGTATCGTCGTTGAGCGCATCGAGCATCACGATTAACTTGGTATGGTCCGAATCGCCCTTAATCTCGAGCATGCCCTCAAACGCCGTCTGGTTATAGTCGGGGTCATCCGCCAGCTTAATGGTGTCCTCGTAGCGATGGAAATCGAAGCTGTTCACCTTGTACAGGTGCCCGCTCTTATCCAGGCCATGTGCCTTAAGCGCCGTCTTGTTGAGCTGCTCCACCTGCGTAAACAGGCCGTAGTCCTCAAAGGTGTCGTTGGTCTTTTCGGTCTGGTCGCACACCCACAGATGCACAAACTGCGTGCGCAGGCCCATCATCTGGGGAATCCCACGGATAAGGTCGTAGGCCATCTTGTTGCGAAAACGCATACCCTCGCCCATATGCTTGTTGAGCGCAATCGCGCGCTGTTGGCGCCAGGTACCCTTGCCCTTTTTGAGCTCCACCTTGTAATTCTTTTGCGAGTTCATGCTCGACGTCTGGCCGCGCACCTGCACGGTGGCATTGGGCGCTTCCTCGCCATAGCCAACCTCGCCGGCCACCGGGCCGTCTTCGTCGCCCGCCTGCAGCAGGCCCATAACCTGATAGCGCGTCACGCCCATGTCGGCGTAATCATACACCGAGTACGTGTTGATCTCGGCCCAGCTGTGGTCGGTGTTCTCGGAGCTGTTACCGCGCGAGACCGTCAGGTACATGGTCACAATACCCGAGTCGTCGTAGACCTCGTACAGCTCGTCCTTATCGCGCAGGTGCTTAGTCCCGTCCGAGGCCTCGGCCTTTTTGATCTCGTCCTGCTTTTTGACTTTTTTGGTCGAGGAGTCTTCCTGCACCGAGCAGCCCGAAAGCAACAGCGCGCCGGCAGCTGCCTCGATCAGGCAGCGGCGAGACATCAACTTATCGATCATCAGAACCTCCCCAATGTTTTTGGTACAGGCGAACCACCATACGTTCAAACGCACTGCGCGGCTCACCGCCCACGCGCTTGTCCTCGTAGCGTTGCTCAACACGGTCGAGCACCCGGCCAAGTTCGGTAAACCAGCCCGTCTTGTCAGTAGCCACAATGGGCTGCTGGCTCAGGATACGATACGGCAAGTTGGCGGTATAGGTATCGAGCCGCAGCAGCGCCACGATAAAAAACACCGCTGCACCCAACAAAAAGCCAAAGCCGTAAAACTGCTGCGGCAAGAGCAGAGAAACGGCATTCGCTAGCCCGGCCACACCAGCAAACAGCCCCGAGGCCAGCACGGCCCCCTTGTAGTCGGTAAAGTACAGCAAGATGAGCATCACCGTATTACCCACGGCATACAGGCCATAGCCCACGCACAGCGTGCGAAAATACCCGTGCATCAGGTTATTAAAGCCCAACGGTAGGGCCGACAGCACCGTGGTCTCGAGCGAAATGACCGCCGCGGTCACAAACAGCTGCTTGAGCGCACAAAAGCGCAGTTCGCTGTTAAGCGTGGAGAGCATCTCCTCCTCGGCCACCACAATGTCGCCCACCACACCACCGTCGTTGAACAGGCTGTAGTAGTCGCGGTAGCGCGGATAGAAATTGACCTCGACCGAGACCACAAAGTTGACGGACGTGACCAGGATCGTCAAAAACGCGATGAGCGCCGGCACATCGTGGTAGGGCGCACCATAAAACAAGCCCTTGACCTGCACACCAATGGGACCGGCCCATATTATCACCAAGTGCGCAAAGAGGCCCAGGTTGGTAAACAAGCCCGTGAGCGCCAGCGGCATAAACTGATCAAGCCACCGTAAATAGAGCCAGGGGCTGCGATCGCTCTGCGGAAAATACCGGTACAGCAGCACCACGTCCCAGGCGAGCATGACGCCGTAGCCCAGAGCAATTGATGCCAACAGGCCCTCGACCGGCGGCAGTCCCAGCGCCAGCGCGGCCAGGGCGCACAGGCACGCCACGCCAATGGCAGCCGCAAAGCTGCACAGGATACCGCGGTAATCCTTGATGGCCGTGAGGTAACTCATGCCGTTCCAGTTGACGATCATAATGTTGAACAGCCACAGGCACAGCAGCCCCTGCAGCAGCGTGGCGCCCGAGAACAGCAAAAAGACGCCGTAGAGCACCGTGCCCGCAACGAGCATAATGGCGTTGGAGCCCCAAAACGAAGGTAGGATCTCATCCTCGCGCTCGGCAAAAAGCATATCGGCCAAAAAGCGCGTGACCGGCATAGAGAAAAAACTCGCGAGCGTGAGCGACGCCAGCAGCGTATAGGTCACCATGCACACCAGCAGATCTTGGTTGGCACGGCCCACACCCCACAGACCGCACAGCACCAAGATACCCACCTGGAGCAGCACGCCCAGCAGCATGGGGCCCGTACACACAATGCCGGCGTAGCCATAGGCGCGCATCGTGGCAAACAGACCCTTGCGCCTAAACAGGCGCTTGAGCTCAAAACCGATTCCGGCCACCGGCTACTCCCCCTCTCTGGACAGGTCAAACGCACGCGCCGTCTCATCGTATAGCGCGCGATAGTTGGCGAGCATCTGCTCGTGCAAGAAGTACGTGGCAACGCGACGCTGCCCGCGCTCCCCCATCTCAATGCGACGAGCGCGGCTTGTGCACATGCGTTCCATGGCATCGGCCAAGCCCTTGCGATACATAGGCGGCGTCACAAAACCCGCCACGCCAAAGTCGTCGCCCGGGGCGCCTTCGAGAAGCTCGCGACAGCAGCCCACCTCGGTCGTCACGCAGGGACGGCGCGCTGCAAGCGACTCCAGCACGCTGAGCGGCTGGCCCTCGGAGATGCTCGTCAAAATGGTAAAGTCGAGCTTTTCCATGTACTCGACCACGTTGACGCGGCCGGTAAAGATCAGGTCGCGCACGCCCAGGGTTTCGACCAGCGCGTGGCACTCGGCGCCGTACTCCTCGTCGTCCACGCCGCCCATGATGTGCAGGCGCACCTTGGGCAGGCGCTCGTGCAGCTCAAAGAAGGCATAGATCATAGTCTTGACGTCCTTGATGGGCGCCAAGCGCACCACTGCGCCAATATCCACCCAGCCATCATCGGGCTTTAAGGGAATATCCTTAAAGCGATCGAACTGGATGCCGTTGGGGATGACCAGGCATTTGTCCGCATCGCAGCCCATATCAATCTGCGTCTTGCGGGCGTTATGGAACAAACTCGTCACGCGGAAGGCGCGGCGGTAGATCTCCTCCGAAAGCAGGTAGAAAAAGCGGATCCAGCGGTCCTTAAACGACGGCACCACCCAATCGGCGCGAATGATCTCTTCCTCGCGCTCGCGGGTATAGATGCCATGCTCGGTCAGCAGCACCGGCGCATGGTGAACGCTTGAGCCCAGGCAGGCGAGCAGGCCACCGTAGCCGGTCGAGATGGCATGGTACACATCGGCCACCGGCACCTCGCTGCCCAACAGGTAGAGCACGGGCAGCAACATGGAGCGCATGGTGTGGAATGCATCGGCAAAGGGCGTGTAGGGATACTCGGCCAGGCACACGTCGCGAAAGATATCCATAAACGTGCGGCTCTGCAAAAACGAGAGCGGATGCACGCGACGGCGGTGGAAGATATCGAATAACACATCCCAGTCCGGATTAGAGAGCGACACCAGACGGCGTAGCGCCTCGCGCTCACGGTCGTTAAAACTGGCTTCATGTTGCTCGCCCGAAAGCCGCAGGGCATCGTCCAGGAACACCTCGTGCACCTCGACCACGTTGCCGGGCAGCTCGTAGACAAACTTGCCACGGTCGGCAGCATGCGCGCCGATCACCCACAGCACAAACTCGTACTCGGGCATGGCCTGGATATAGCCATGCATCCAGGTTGATACGCCGCCGTGCACATAGGGGTAGCAACCCTCGAGTACCAAGCAGATTCTCATTTGTCGCCACCCTCCTTGCGCTCAATCATCACGGTCTTATCATTTGCCTTGAGCAGATACAGATCGCCCGTAAGGTGCGTCAGTTCGCCACCCGTCACCGCACCCGGCTCGCCATTATTGGCGCGGAACATGAGCCACGCCTCGTCGTGGAAATTGCCCAGACTAAGCGTCCAGGCATCCGCGCTGGTATCCACGTTCACCGTAACCGACGAAAAGCGCTGGATGGCACCGGAGCACTCCGACGCCGTCTGGTGCCGCAGGTCGGGCGCCGACGTGGTAAGCCAGTCCAGGTAGTCGGTCAGGCCGCCCTTGTAGACCTCCCAGCCCTCTTTGGCGCCACGATCCGGATCGAGCAGGTCGTCCGGGTGCATAAAGTGCGTGCTCACGTAGTGCATGTTGAGCTCGGACACGGCTGCCAGGCGCATATAGGAATCGTCGACCATGCCACCCGAGACAATACGTGGCTGCTCCACAATGCCATCGCTCGCCACGCCAAACTCCTGTACGTACGGCAGGTCGGTGCCGTCCTCAAAATACGTGCTGGCGATGGTCTTAATGCGCGGAACGTCGGTGCCGATGAGCTTGCGCGCTCGGGCCGAAAGGATATTCGACGGCGGCACGTAAACCGAGCCATGAGCGTTGGGCAGGACCTCGTCCTGAAACGCGATAAGTTCGTTGAGCGAAGCGACAAGCGTCTCTTTGTTCTTCCAGGTCTTGTAGACGTACAGCGTGCCATAGTCGGTGTCCCAGAGTGCCAGAGGCTGATGGTTGTAGCCGTGAAAGCCCAGCTCTCCGCCCATCTGCAGCAGCATGCCGCCAAAGTAGCGGAACTGTGTGGTATCGGCTTGGCGCGCGGGCTCGGTCTGGTTGACCGCGTCCTCGTAGTTTTCGATCATCACGCCGGTATAGCGAATGCCGTATTTTTGCGCGAGCTTTTGCAGATCGGGCCACCAGACCTTGGCATAAAAGTCGGCGATGGAAAGCCCGTAGTCGCGCTTGATGTAGGTGCCATCGCCCGAGGGCAAGGGGCTAGGAAAGTCGTCCAAATAGAACACGGCGCTGTTGATGACCGGATAGGCCGTGGCATCACCCAGCAAGCTTATGGCCGAAGCATAGAACCCACGCATGACCTTGTCGTAGATACCAATGTTGCACACCACGGTGTGACCACTGCCGCAATCGTTAGACCAAATGAGCGGCGTGCCCGCGTCACCGGTCTTTGCCCATACGCGCGCCGTTTCGCGCAATGAAACCGAAAGCGAAGAATCGAAGGGATCCGAGAACTCGTAGCGCTCTCCTCCGCCCAACATAAAGTCATCGCTCGGAACAATACTTTCGGCTGTCGCATAGTCATATCCGGCCGATTCGATCCCAAGCTTGGAAGCAACAGCCTGCAGGTAGTTCGAGTTATCTGGCGTCATGCCCAGCATAAGTGAGCCGCCCGCACTCACCCAACTCATCAGATCGGTCAGATGCGTACCCAGTCCGTCAAGCGAGGGCATAAGCACAATCACGCGATC
>CABTZA010000034.1 GCA_902489225.1 uncultured Collinsella sp. | reverse complement strand
GTTCATCCTGAGCCAGGATCGAACTCTCCGTCCAAAATATATGGGCTTCGAGCCCGTCCGGTCCTCACAACTATTAGCTGATCGGTTCCGTTCGATTCATATGGTTCTAGTATAGGAAAAGGAATTTCTCGGGGCCGCCTCTCGGCGGCCTTGCGAAAAACAAATCCAAGTTAGACCATTTCAAATGGTTCGATGTCTGCCCGGATGCGACACAACTGGTGTGTCCATCCTCGCAGTATCCGGTTCTCAAGGTGCACGCATGCGCTGGTTCCCGGTTCCACCGGGCCGCGCGGCAAGGAGATATATTGCCAGACCGGAGGGGCGCCGGGGGCGGGAATCGCGCACTCCATATTTTGTTCACAAATGAATAGGTCCCTCAGTCGCATCACTGAGGTTAAAACTGAAGCATTGGCTTCTGATATTGGCGATGACCAGCTGTTTTATGTGTATTGAGACATCGGTCATCTCTGGAGCGCTACTTTACTCCAAAGGCATCAGTTATTTGTTTCCCATCGGTAAAAGGCGGGTTTTGTTCGCCAAGCGTTCTTATATATAGCTAGATACGGGTTCGAACCCGTGCACCGGCAACAAAAAAGACGGCCAACCGAAGTTGACCGTCTCAACAATCTTTGGGTGGGCCGTCAGGGGTTCAGCCTGCTTCGCAGGCGGCCGCTGCGGCGCTTTCGCGCCTTGCGCGCTGCGCTGGCAAACGCTCACGCGTTTACTCAGCTCCGCGCCCCGACGGGTTCGAACCCATGAAAGGGCGACAAAAAAGACGGCCAACCGAAGTTGACCGTCTCAACAATCTTTGGGTGGGCCGTCAGGGGTTCGAACCCTGGACCTTGGGATTAAAAGTCCCCTGCTCTGCCAGCTGAGCTAACGGCCCGCGGGTGGCATTGTACCACGGTCTGGGACTATTCCCAACTCCATTGGCCGTTCTGGAAAATCACAACTTCACGTCCATCAGGCGTAATGCCCACAATATCGATGTCGTCCGTGCCGATCATAAAATCGACGTGCGTGCTCGAGACGTTAACGCCATGCTCCAGAAGCTCCTCCTTGGACATGTCATACCCACCCTCGATGCATTCGGGGAAACCGACACCTAGCGCGAGATGGCAGCTAGCGTTCTCGTCATAGAGCGTATTGTAGAACAGAACACCACTTTCGCGGATCGGCGTGTTCTTGGAAATGAGCGCGACCTCTCCCAGGTGAGCAGCGCCCTCGTCAGTATCGATGATACTTGCGAGCGTTGCCTTGCCCACGCGGGCGTCGTAGTCCACCACGCGGCCGCCCTCGAACTTAATCCAAAAATCTTCGACCTTATTGCCGTGATGGATGAGCGGCATGGCCGAGTACACGATACCGTCGGCGCGCATGCGATCGGGCGAAGTGAAGACTTCCTCGGTGGGAATGTTGGGGAAGAAGGGGTGCCCATCGGGCGTCTTGCCCTTGCCGCCGGCCCACTCGTGACCTTTCTTCATGCCAATCGTCAGATCGGTTCCATTTGCCGCGGTGTAATGCAGGTAGTCGAAACGATTGTCGTTCAGGAAACGCAGGTTCTTTTCGAATGCGGCGTCATGGAGTTCCCAGTCGCTCTCTGGGTCCTGGCCATCGGCGCGCGCGGTGTGCAGAATCGCATTCCACAGCTTATAGATTGCAACCTCATCGGCGTCTCCCGGGAACACCTCGTGCGCCCAAGCCACGACCGGAGCGCCGGCGATGCACCACGGATTGATGTTGTAATCCAGTCCACGGCGGAAAACTTTGCACTGCGTATTCCTCGCCTTTGATGCCGCGGCCGGCTTGGCTGGATCGATGCCCTTGAGGGCCGCAGGATCCGCACCCTCGATAAAGACAAAGCAGGCACCATCCTGGGCCAAGGAATCCAGCTGCATGCGCTTCCACTCGGACGTCTGCTCAAAATAGCTTTTCTCGACATGCTCGTACGTGAGCCTCGTCACGGCATCATCGGCCCAAATGACCGTCACGTGGCCGGCGCCGGCAGCATAGGCCTCCGCGACCACCACGCGCGCAAACGGCGCGCACTCGACCGGAGACTGAACGACGACCTCCTGGCCGGGCTTGACGTTTACGCCCTTGCGGACGACCAGGCGCGCGTAGTTTTTAATCTTGGGCTCCAGGGCCTTCATGCCCTCCAGAGCCTCTTCGACCGTCAGGGCAGCTCGAATCATGTGCCACTCCATCTATCTATAGAACAGTAAAAAGGCGCGCCGCAAAAACGACGCGCCTTATATCTTAGCGATAAGTATGTATGCAAACGCTACTTCTTCTTGGAGTCCTTCTGGTCCTCCTCGGCAGCCGCGCGCTCAATAAGAGCGTTGAGCTTGTTCTCGGACATGCCCTCGGCCTGCGCGCGGTACATGTTGCGCAAGGGACGAATACGAGCGAAGTCATAGATAAAGTCGCCCAAAATGATGACGTAGGACAAAACGATGCCGACCATCTGGACAGGGCTGGACACCATGCCAGCGGGAGCGAAGTACAGCGAGGCCCAAATTGCCACGACGAGCACCATGCCAATGGCGAGCACAATCCACCAGATGCGACGGCGCTTGGTGTAGTCCTCGTCCTGCTTGAGGAGGATATTCGACACCGTATAGATGCGGTCCTCCTTGGCGCGCTGCTTGGCCTTGCGGGCGCGCTTCTCCTCTTTAGAGAGGCCCTCGAGGTTCTCGCCCTTCTCGAGCTCTTTGCGGCGTGCCTTAGACGAAGCCGGCACGACGCGAACGGAGCTCGCTGCTTGGCGGGCGGGCTTAGCAGATGCGGCAGACTTGCGCGCAACCCCGGTAACTTCGTGGGATTGCGTGCGCTTGTTCGTGGCGCTACGGGTACTCACTTATGCGTTCTCCTTCATGCTTGTGAACTGGAAGCCCGTGATGATCTGGAAGGCCTCGCGATAGCGCTCGGACGTGCCATCGATGACCTCGGCGGGCAGGTGCGGGGTCTCCCCCGTCATATCCCAGTTGGCCTTGAGCCAATTGCGGACGAATTGCTTGTCGTAGCTAGGCTGGATCTTGCCCTCCTCGTAGCTGGCAGCAGGCCAGAAACGGCTGGAGTCGGGCGTGAGGCACTCGTCGATCAGCGTGACCTTGCCATCGATGGCACCAAACTCGAACTTGGTGTCGGCAATGATGATGCCACGGGTCGCGGCGTACTCGGCAGCGGCCTTGTAGATCTTGAGGGAAAGGTCACGAATCTGCGTGGCGATGTCCTCGCCCACGATCTCGCAGCAACGCTCGAACGAGATGTTCTCGTCGTGGTCACCGATCTCGGCCTTCGTGGACGGCGTGAACAACGGCTCGGGAAGCTTGGAAGCCTCGGTCAGGCCCTCAGGCAGCTGGATGCCGCAGACGGTGCCGTTCTCGTCGTAGGTCTTCTTGCCCGAACCGGTCAGATAGCCGCGGACGATGCACTCGATAGGAATCGTCTGGGCCTTCTTAACCAGCATGGCGCGGCCAGCGAGGTAGTCACGATACTCAGCAAACTCCTCGGGGAAATCCGCCGGGTCGATGGAAACGAGATGGTTGGGGACGATGTCGGCAAACTTATCGAACCAGAATGCCGAGATGCGATTGAGCACCTCTCCCTTAAACGGAATCTCGTCGGGAAGAATGAAGTCGAACGCAGAAATGCGGTCGGTGGCGACCATCAGCAGGTTTTCACCGGCATCGTAAATATCACGAACCTTGCCACGGGAATCCGGACGACGCTCCATCGTTGTCACGTGAGTCACTCCTTACCTAAATACGACAGAAATGCGGGTTCTTTCCCGCATGTTTTCGCAAACTCGGAGCGGCAGGGACACGGCCCCTCCTTCACCGAATAGCGAAAAGCTAGTGCTCCATTGTAGTAGATGCCGCGTCCGCCATGTGCTCGCGGGGCAGATGAATTGTAAAAGTCGTACCCTTTCCAAGCTCCGACTCCACGGATATGTAGCCATGGTGACGCTCGACGATCTGCTTGGTCACGGCGAGGCCGACGCCCAGGCCGCCAGCTTCGCGGGCGCGGCTGGCATCGGCGCGCCAAAACCGCCCGAAAATGCGCGACAGATCGTCCTTGGCAATACCGATGCCGGTATCAGAAACGGCAATGCTGACGTGCCTGCGGTCACTGAGCACCGACACCACGACCCAACCGCCCTCGGGGGTGTAGCGCATGGCGTTGCTCATGAGGTTGATAACACATTGCGTGATCATGTCGGGATCGGCCTCGACGACATCGTCGTGCCCTTGGGTTTCATCTGCAAAGCGAAGACGAAGGTCACGGTCGGCAAACAGACGCTCCTGGCCGTTCACAATCGATCGCACGAACGGAACCATGTCCACCGGTTCTAGATTGAGCGGAGCCGTGCTGTTTTCCATACGCGATAGGTCGAGCATCTGCTGCACCAGACGAGCCAGGCGACGCGTCTCGGAAGCAACGGTCTCCAAATGCTCATCGTCGGTGGGATACACGCCATCCTGCATGGCCTCGACCGTTGCGAGCATGGCCATAAGCGGCGTGCGAAGCTCGTGTGCAACGTCTGAGGTCAGGCGCTTCTCGTGTTTCATATCCTTCTCGAGCGAGGTGGCCATCTCATCGAAGGTCTCACCCAGCTGATCGATCTCGTCATCACCGCGCAGCCCCGTGCGAGCCGACAGGTCGCCGTCACGGATTTGCTTTGCGGTACTGGTGATGCGATGAATCGGTTTGGTGAGCATGCGCGACACGAGCGATCCGATAACGACCGAAATGCAGATTGCAACAACCGCGGCGAGGGCCATGGCGTTAAAGGTCTTCTCCCTAAACGCAGAGTCCGCCTTGGTGAGCAGAGCGTCGGAGCCGATGGCCCACAGCTTTACCTGTCCGACATGCTCGCCGGAAGACGTTACAATCTCGACGTTAGCAACGCTATCGGAGTCGGTTGGAGCAGACGAGACCGGGCTATGCGATGCCCTCTTGCCGCTCGTGTCGTCGGTCGTAGCCTGGTTTTCGCGTACATCGGCGGTGGCGCTTGCCGAGGGCCAGGAATCGTCATAAACGATCACACCCTTTTTATTGACGACCTGCATGCCCAGATCGTCGGAAACCAAACTCGACGTTGCGACCGTGCGCAGTTCTCCCGCGGTCCAAGAGCCGTTTTCCTCATATGAGGTCGCCAACTTCTCGGCAGCGGAATTTGCGATTTCGACGATATTGGAGCGTGTGTAATCCGAAAAGACCGTGCCCCACACAACAGAGACAACGCCCACCAGCACCAATACCGTCATGAGCGATGTCAGAGCAAAAGCAAGTGCCATGCGCGAGGGATAGCTCATCGTTGGCCGTGAATCGGAACGAGGCGTGTTCCAACTAGCCTTGGAACCCGCCTCGCTCTCCTGCTTGTGCTTTTGTCCGATTTCAAAGCGCGCAGGTGTCATATGTGATTTCCCTATTTCTCGTCCGACTTATCGGTCTTGGCCGGAGCCTCGAAGCGATAGCCGACACCATGGACGGTGTAGAGCCACTTGGGCTTCTTGGGATCATCGCCCAGCTTGGCGCGAAGATTCTTCACGTGGCTATCGATGGTGCGCTCATAGCCCTCAAAGTCATACCCGAGCACTTTCTCGACCAGCTCCATGCGGTTATACACACGGCCGGGATGGCGGGCAAGCGTGGTGAGCAGCTTAAACTCGGAAGCCGTCAGATCGACTTCCTTGCCCTCGACCAAGATCTTGTGGCCCGAGATATCGATGACCAGATCGCCGAAGTCGAGTACCTCGACGGCGGGCTCGTCGGCCTGATGGGCACGGCGGAACAGAGCGCGAACGCGGGCGACGAGCTCGCGCGGCGAGAACGGCTTAATCAGATAGTCGTCGGCGCCGAGCTCAAGACCGATAATACGGTCCTCGATCTCGCCCTTAGCCGTCAGCATGATGATGGGGACATCCGAGGTATCGCGAATGGTGCGGCAAACGCGCTCGCCGGGAATCTTGGGGAGCATAAGGTCGAGCACGACCAGGTCGAACTGATGCTTCTCGAACTCCTCGATCGCGGACTGGCCGTCGCCGACGCCCATAACCCAGTAGCCTTCGCGCTCGAGATAGGCAGCGACGGCGTCACGGATTGCCTTCTCATCCTCGACCAGCAGAATCTTTTTTGCATCTGAAGCCATAACACGGCCCCCCTGTCTCAATTAGCTAAGAACAAGCCCATTTTAACGCACCTGAGCCCGCCGGATGCCGCTATGACGCGGCAGCTCGGCGGGCGGTACTCACAATTACAACGCGTTTATTCCCCTGTTGGCGCCTTTTTAACCCCTCTAAGCTTAAAGAGAGAATAGGCGTGCAGTGACCGTCTCTGGTATACCCTGGCTGTTGCGCACCGTGGCGTACATAAGGAATGAGTCCGATTTTCCCGCCGTAGCTGGATAATCGCCATACTCCAAAGCGCGGTCGGGCGACAGCAGCGAGCCATAGGTCTTGGCAGAGGTGTCGATCAGGAAATGCGACGCCTGTACCTTAACAAGGTATTTATTCTTCTTGCCAGCCGCACATGCGAGCGGCTCGCGTGACAGGAAGAGGTACGGCCCTCCCTCATTACCGATATACGTGCCCATATTGCCCAGGCTGCCCACGCCACTATAGGCCGCCTCGATAGAAAACACGAAGGTATCGCCCATATATACGGCCTCGAAAGGCGAAACTGACGAAGGGAGGACCAACTGGGCACGCTTGGTGTTGTTGCCGTCGGTCAGATCGATTGCCGTTATGCCGTAGTAGACGCCCTCGTCGTTGCGGACACGCGGCGAGATGGTCAAAATGCCGTCGCTCGCGCGCGGGGCCGATGCAAAGCGGCCCGTCGATTTCCAAATTACCTCGGCCTTGGATTCATCAAGCGAGCGACGATAGCAAAACGAATCACTACTCGTTTTATTGCCGCCTGCCGAAGGCATTTTATACCAGATGACCGATGACCCGAACGCCGTAAACAGGGGCGGATCATAGTCCTTGCCACCTCGATCGAGCTCAACCACGTCGCCAGAGAGCGAAGCGCCCGACAGATTTTGAGCGTAGAGCTTCCACGATGAATTGGCAAAGTTCATCTCAACCCACGCGAATACGCCGTCGCCGGCACGGACATCGTAGAATGCATATCCCGTGCCCTCGATAGGATCCTCGATTAATGTGGTAAGCGAGCCATCACCCAGGTTGAGCACACCGAGTGTGTTGGCGTGCAGCGCCGATGCGGGCGCCATCATCGCCGCGGCGTAATCGCCGTCGCAGTAGTACAGCAGCGTACCCAGAGGCAGCGTCCACGACGCCGCCGGCTCAAGATCGATGTCGACTGCCTCGTACTCATCCGTAATCGAGATGATCTTGGAATCGTCCTTGATAACCTGCGGCTCGCCGGCGGCATCATCGCTGGTGCCCGTTTTTTTCGAGCATCCGGCAAGCACCGTGGCAGCGCCCGCGGCAGCCCCACCGAGTACAAAGCCGCGACGCGATATTCCGTTCTTGATGTGATCGGCGATACCCATTAGGCGATCTCGGTGCGAGCGGCCTCGATAGCGCGTGTAAGCTGGTCGGCGCAGGAGGTCTTTTTCATACCGCAGGTATTACCGGCGAGAACCTCGATTACGCGATCGGCAGGAGCGCCCTCGACCAGCTTGGAGATAGCCTTGAGATTGCCGTCGCAGCCGCCGGTAAACTCAACGCCCATCACCTTGTTGCCGTCATCGGAAAGATCAAGGTGAATATTGCGAGCACACACGCCCTGAGGCTTGTAATCAAACGAAATCATGCGATCCCCTCTCAGAATGTTATTCGAGACGACTATTATCCCCGTCTTTCCCTAAATGCAACGAGGCGCTTTGCCGGCAACACACATTACCAGCAAAGCGCCCTAAAAAGCTAACGTTATGCCCGAACCTACTCGAAGCTCAGCTGCTCCAGACGATCAAAGACCATGTCGATACGGGTGAGGAAGTCCCACGGATCAAAGATTTCGTCGAGCTTCTCCTGACTGACGGTGCAGCGCGGGTCGGCCTCGAGACGCTCCTTAAAGGTGGGGCCGGAGACACAATCCTGTACCTCGTGCCAAGTTGCCATGGCGTTCTCCTGCACAATGGCGTACGCGTCCTCGCGGGTGATGCCCGTGTCGACGAGGGCGAGCAGCACCTTGGAGGAGAAGATGAGACCGCGGGTCTTATTGAGGTTGGCCATCATGCGGGCAGGGTACAGCTGCAGGCCGTCGATAACGCGGATGAGGCACTGGAACATGTGGTCGAGGGCGATGAAGCTATCGGCCTGGGCGACGCGCTCGGCAGAGGAGTGCGAAATGTCACGCTCGTGCCACAGGGCGACGTTATCGAAGGCAACCTGGGCGTTGGACTTCACGACGCGCGACAGACCGCAGACTTTCTCCATGGTGATGGGGTTGCGCTTGTGCGGCATGGCTGAGCTGCCCTTTTGGCCCTTACGGAACGGCTCCTCGGCCTCGAGCGTATCAGTCTTCTGCAGATTGCGGACCTCGGTAGCGATGCGCTCGCAGGTGGCTGCGGTGGTGGCGAGAACGCCGGCGAGATAGGCGTGATGGTCGCGGCTGATAACCTGCGTGGACAGCGGGTCGTGAACCAGGCCCAGGTGCTCGCAGACATACTCCTCGACGAACGGCTCGATGGAGCTGTACGTGCCGACAGCGCCCGAGATGGCACCAAAGGCAACATTCTTGCGGGCGTCCTCAAGACGATCCAGATCGCGCTTGAGCTCCCAGGCCCAAGAGCCAAACTTCATGCCGAAGGTCATCGGCTCGGCGTGGATGCCATGAGTGCGGCCGGCACAGAGCGTGTTGCGCTCCTCAAAGGCGCGACGCTTGCAAATCTCGCCGAGCTTCTTGACGTCCTCGATGATCAGGTCGCAGGCCTGGGTGAGCTGGTAGCACAGGGCCGTGTCGCCCAGATCCGAGCTGGTCATGCCATAGTGAACCCAGCGGCTGGGCTTGGGGTCGCCCTCGGGAACATCGGCATCGATGTATTCCTTCATGTTGGTCAGGAAGGCAATGACGTCGTGGCGCGTGACTTCCTCGATCTCATCGACCTTCGCCTTCTCAAAGTTGGCATGGTCGCGGATCCACTGGGCCTCGTCTTTGGAAATACCGATCTTGCCGAGCTCCGCCTGGGCCTCGCAGGCCAGAACCTCGATCTCCTGCCAAATGGCGTACTTGTTCTCGAGGGAGAAGATGTGTCCCATCTCCGGGCGGGTATAGCGATCGATCATAGCGGCTCCTTTTTGGTTATTGGCACGTTGGTCGTAACCCATCCATTGTACCGTGCGCAGGTGCAAGTATGGGCAGCAGGCATTAACCTAACATTTTGGAATTGGAGCGAGCAACGGAACGTCCGCGTATTTGCTTCGCAAATCCGCACCGGCTTCAGGCGAGCCCCTCAGCTTCACGAAGCCGAAGGAGAAGACTTTGTTGAATTAGCCGTCCCCATGTCTCCCGCGCCCGGTAGAGCGGGCAACGGGACGTCTGCGCATTTGCTTCGCAAATACGCACCGGCTGCGGTCGCCTATCGGCGACCTTGCCTGCTCGCTATAAACGCTTCGCGTTTATTTAACGCTCGCACCCTGGCGGGTTCGAGTCCCGGCACTTTATTGAAAAAAGCACGACACCGAAGCGGTGTCGTGCTTTTTCTTTTTTTGGAGCGGGCAACGGGACTCGAACCCGCGAGTGTCAGCTTGGGAAGCTGATGCCTTACCACTTGGCGATGCCCGCATATGTGGGGGATAGTATAACGCGGTTGTCTTGTTCGATACAAGGGTGTCGATGCTTGTTTTAGCTGTGGAGAATCATTTGAAAACCGCGCCAATTGTGGAGATGAGGACCTTTGTCTTTCTTTTCTTACCATCTTCTACCTGCACTTTTATCTGATTGTTGTATTTGAGCTCGATTTGTCAGAAATCGGGCAAGCTTTTGGTCAGGCTCCGGTACTTACCCGCATGAACCTCGGGGGTAGCCTCATCCTACGCGTCGCAACCTCCCCATGCGGCGCACGAGGGATAAGGAGCAGCCATGTCCAACGCACCCACGCACTCTGTCCACAGCGCAATCGCAACAGGTCCGCTGCTCCTGCTCCTCTTCCTGCTTTTCGGCTGCCTGACACCGGGAGCCGCATTTGCCGTCGATGGCTACGACCAGCTCGGCTTCCGCACTATTAGCGATGATTGTGGGCCCTTCCTCATCGGCAAGTATGAAGCTCAAGACGCCTCGATTGCCTACTGCATGAACCAGGAGCGCCCCGGCCCCACCAAGCCGGGCGGCCCATGGCTCAACTTTGATCAAGGCTGGGTGTGGCTCGACGACGAGTTCGCGGCAATCGTTTGTCACGGATATCCTACCGCCACGTCGTTTGGCGGTTACCATCTTTCACCCGATCGTGCCCGCGCCGCAACCCAGCTTGCCGTATGGATGCTCAACGGCACTACCCATGTCGACGGTACCTACTCTTACACGACCGCTCAGGGCAAAACCAAGAGTGGGCACTTTATCACTGACAATGAAGTCGTGGCGGCGGCGCGGTGGCTCCACGACAGCGCAAAATCAGGAAGCATCAAAGCCGCTCCGCACCGCGCGCGGCGCTATCTAGGAGCCGTATCGGGCGGCAGCAAACGTCAGGACATGCTCTATGTACTGCCGGCGGTCTCTGTTTCCTTCCAAAAGCAGTCTGCAAACGCTGCCATTACCAGCGGAAACAATACTTATCAGTTTGACGGGGCAACATTCGATGTTTTTGAGAGCACCAGCGGCGCGCGTGTCGGCACCGTCCAGATGGACAGCAACGGTCGAGCGCAGGCAACACTTCTGCCCAACACGGCATACTACCTAGTTGAAACGAAGGCGCCGGCCGGCTATGTCCCCCGTCGCGATCGCATCGCCTTTACCACGGGGAATGACGGTGGAAAGGTCGCCATTGATGAACAGCCCGGCACCATCAATCTGCGTATCGTAAAACTCGATGCCGCGACGAATGCCGGCCCCCAGGCGGGATCTTCACTCGCAGGAGCAGAGTTCACGTGTGTGTCGCAATCAACCCCTGGATGGGCACAAATCCTCACGACCGACGAAAGCGGTCGGGCCACCCTCGCCGATGTCCCCTTAGGAACCTTTACCATCTACGAATCAAAAGCCCCCGAGGGCTACCTGCCATCCAACGACAGCTGGACCTATACCGTTGGAGCCGACCAGCTCGGCGATTCAGGCGTGGTCGAGATCGAATCTCGCATTTCCGATATCCCCATTGCTTTTGACCTTGAGATTTCCAAATTCAAGGATTACGGCAATAGCGACCAATCCGGCCTGGAGCAGCCGGCGGGTGGTGTTGTCTTTGAGGTTGTCAGCAACAGCTCTCAGCAGGTTGTTGGCACACTGACCACAAACATCTATGGCTTTGCCTCCACCAAAGACCAGCCCGAAGCATGGTTCGGCACAGGTAAGCGAGCCGCCGGTGTCCACGGAGCCGTCCCATACGACCGTGCCGGCTACACGGTTCGCGAGGTTCCGGAAACCGTCCCCGAGGGTTTTAAACGTGCAGGGGAATGGACCGTCGGGGCCAATCAGATTTCCAACGGCGCCGAGCTTCAATATATCGTGGACAACCACGCTCTGTCGACGCATCTCCAGATTGTAAAACGCGATGCCCAAACAGGCGCTTCTGTTCCACTAGCCGGATTCACCTTCCAACTACTCGACAGCAATCACGAATCTGTCTCACAAACTTGCTGGTATCCAACACATAACGTAATGGACACCTTTACGACTGACGCGACCGGGACCGTCACACTGCCCGAATCGCTCGTGCCGGGCACCTATTATGTACGCGAAACCTCGGCCAAAGAGCCCTATCTTGTCGGCGAGGAGATCGAGGTAAACATACCCGCCGACATGAACCTAACGCCCGTTGCAATCGCCTCGTATTATGACCACGCCGCGACCGGAAACATCAGGATCGTTAAAACCGATGCCGTAGACGGCAGCAGCCTCGCGGGCGCCGTCTTTGAGATCCGTGCCTCGGGTGATATCGTGCGCCCCGACGGTAGCATTGCCGCGCTCGACGGTGAGACTGTCGCTACCGTCACGACGGATGAAACTGGAGAAGCACGCGCGGACGACCTCCCGCTGGGATCTGGCACCGCACGCTACGAGGTTGTCGAGACTCAAGCGCCGGCAGGCTTCTTACTCGATCGGACATCCCATATTGTCGACCTTACTTATGCCGACCAGAAAACACCCGTTGTAGAAGCACGGCTTAACGTATCCGACGATTACACCAAGATTGATATCTCCAAGGTCGATGCAAGCGGTGAGCAGGAAGTGGAAGGCGCACAGCTCACCTTATTTGGTCCCGATAAAACCGAAATAGACTCCTGGACCTCATCCGACAAGCCGCACCGCGTCGAACATCTTGCACCCGGCACCTACTCGTTGCGCGAAATGATGTCTCCGCGAACCTATGACCTTGCCGAGGAGATAACGTTTGAAATAAAAGATACGGGAGAAGTCCAATCCGTCGCGATGAAGGATGCGCCCATCGAGATCAAGGGGCAGGTCGACAAGCGTCAGGAACTTGTCCAACCTATCGAAAAGGGCCTGTTGGCTAACGGCGATGGTAAAAACCGCGCCAGGACGCAAACCAATAGTGATGGGCTTTTCTCCTATACCATCGATGCTCGAAACGATTCCGCTACTTGGGTTGATGAGTTTACGGTTACCGATGATCTTGAGTGCGCCAAAGACGGCACGGCGAGATTCATCTCAATCGAAACCCCCGTCGCCATCGGCGACCTCAACGGTCTGTGCAACGTATGGTATCGCACGACGCCGTTGGACTCGACAGACGTCGATGAGCCGGCAAACGCGACACTTGACGATGGGCACGAAAATCCTTGGCTTGAGTCCGACGAAGTAAAAGAGGGCCTTGGTGAGGACTGTCGCCTCGTCGATTACGACGGCTGGCGCCTCTGGAAGGCGGATATCTCGACCACGGAATCCACCACACTCGAGGCGGAAGAGCTCGACCTTGCATCCAATACCGTCGTAACGGGCATTCGAATTGAATACGGTGCGGTAGCTGCCGACTTTACGACTCGAAGCGATGCGGATTCTTGGACCCGCGATGATCTCAAAGATGAGCACGACGACCTTGACGATGCCAAAGCAATCCTTGGCACAGACGCTCGGGGCGCAGTCGTGCACATGCAGGCAACGTCGGCTTATACGCCCCAAACCGCACTCACCAACAGCGCGCGCGTCGATCTTTGCCGCAACGGCGGCGGCGATAAACTTGAGTCACATGACGAGGACCGTGTCATTCAACGCTGTACCCTACCGCAGGACCTACCGGCAACAGGATCAGTTCCCATCGCCGCTTGCATCACCGCGCTCCTGACCTCGGGTGCCGCAGCCCTATGGTTCGCTCGCCTTAGGTCGGTCCCAAAGAAGCGCTAGCGCGATGAAAAAGCGGGCGAGCCACCCCCCCCCCTCCCCCGCCTTCGGTTCCAT
>CABTZA010000033.1 GCA_902489225.1 uncultured Collinsella sp. | reverse complement strand
TTCAAGCAGAAGACGGCATACGACCTCATCTGGTCGGGCGAGATCAACTCGTACAGGCTCGGAAGGAAGCTCCTGGTTTCGAGGGCGGCAGTGGACGCCTACATCGAGTCGAGGAGCGGGAGGAAATGACGGCGGCGACCGCCCCGGGAGCCGCCCGCGGCCGGGCACGCGAGGGAACCTCGAGACGAGAGGAGCTCGAGGACGACCATGACCAAAAGCATTAGCAGGAGCCAGGTGAGGCCCATCGCATCGACCAACGCGTTATTCGGCGGCGGCAAGGCTCGCTACTACCTGCTCACACTCGTCTTCCACGACCAGGCAGACAGCATCGCCGAAGCGGTCAAGGGCTATGAGGTCAAGCTTGCCAGGGCTGACCTCCCCAACATCCCGTTCCACTCCGAGCCCCTCATGAACGGACACAAGGACTTACTGCATGATTCGTATGTTATAGTTAGATGTCTCTAACTATTTGGGGGCGATAGCAATGCACGAACGCAAGGGCTTCTGGGACAAGAATGCCGGTCGGTACGACCGTTTCATGCGAAAGGACCGGGCGACGTATGAGAAGATGTATGAGCTGATCAGGCCGGTGGTGAAAGCAAAAACCGTACTGGAGGTTGCCACCGGCACGGGGCTTATCGCAAAGAGCATCGTAAATGCGGCGGCGCACATCGAGGCTACGGACGCTTCTGCAAAGATGATCCTTGAAGCAAAGCGGGACAATCAATCCGCAAAGCTGCACTTTTCCGTACAAGATATGTTCCGCCTGCCCTATGCACAGAAGTCCTTTGATGTGGTGATCGCGTCCAACGCGCTTCACATAGTGCCGCATCCGGAAAAGGCCCTGCAAGAAATCAGGCGGGTGCTGAAAGACGACGGCGTGCTCATCGCGCCAACCTTCACCCACGCGGGGAGCTCGGTTTCCGGCAAGGCAAAAGCCTTATTTATGCGTATGGCGGGATTCCCCCTCCACAGCAGGTGGACAAGCGAGGAATACCTACGTTTCCTGCGTCAAAACGGCTGGGCAGTGCAGAAAAGCGCGGTGCTGAAGGCCTCGTTCCCGTTGACCTATGCGGAATGCACGAAATCGGAGGGGCCAGATGTCGTTCTTTGAAAACACCCGCAAGCCCGTGGGTCTCGGCGGAAAACTTATGGTTGCCATGATGAATCTGGGCCACAGCCCTGTGGCGCGGTGGGGACTTCGATTTCTACGACTTGCACCAAATGCCAAGGTGCTGGATTGCGGCTGCGGCGGCGGGGCGAACATAAAACGGCTGCTGAAAAAATGCCCGCATGGCGTCGTCAAGGGCATCGACTATTCGCCCGTCAGCGTGGAGAAGACTAGAAAGCTCAACCGAATTGCGATTCAGGAGGGGCGTTGCGCCGTTCTGCAAGGCAGCGTGGCGGATATGGCGTTTGAGGATAGCTGTTTCGATGCTGTCACGGCCATTGAGACCGTCTATTTTTGGCCTGATTTGCCCCGATGCTTCCGTGAGGTCCGGCGGACGCTGAAGCCAGGCGGGACAATTCTTATCTGCAACGAGAGCAATGGCGATACGGACAAGGACGAAAGGTGGACGCAGATCATCGGCGGCATGACCATCTACAAGGACATTGAATTAAAGGCGTGTCTGGAGCAGGCGGGTTTTCACGAGGTGCAGATACGCAAAAAGAAAAGGTGGCTCTGCGTCACGGCGCGGAAGTAAGGGTATCAAGCACGGGCATTTTTGCATCCATCCTGCACATAGCGATAGGCATGACGGTCATAGCAGCTGTGCTGGCGGCAATTATGACAGTTTTTATTCACCGAGGAAGGAACCTATGAAATGTAAAATTGAGAAAAACACCGTGCAGGAGACGCTGATCCTCCCGCTGTATTCCCGAAAGCTGTGTACGGAGCTGTACCCGAACCTTTACAGGGATGAAACAGCGGTTCGCCTGCTCGACCAGATCGACTACGACTTTTCAGAGGCAGAGAAAAACTCCCGCAGCCTGATGCAGCGCTTTGGTGCGCTGGAGGTGGCCATGCGGCAGAGTGACCTTGCTTTCGAGGTGCGGGATTACCTGGAAGGCCATCCCAATGCGGCGGTGGTCAATCTGGGCTGCGGGTTGGACAACACCGGCAGAACCTGCGACAACGGTAGATGCAAGATCTACAATCTGGACTTCCCGGATGTGATTGCCTTGCGGCAGCAGCTACTGCCCGCCGGGGATCGGGAACAAAATATCCCCTGCGACCTGAAAGACACCGCATGGTTTGGCAAAATCGATGCCTCCGGCGGGGCGGTGTTCTTTGCCTCCGGGGTGTTCTATTACTTTCTGACCCAGGAGGTCCGGGAACTGGTGCGGGGAATGGCGAACGCTTTCCCATGCGGTGTGCTGGTCTTTGATGCCGCCAATCGGACGGCAGTAAAGATGATCGCAAAAACATGGCTTAGGACTGCAAAAATCAAGGATGTGGGGGCATATTTTGCGGTTTCGGATGCCGCCAAGGAAATCGGCACGTGGAACAGCCGTCTGCAGGTCACAAGTCGCGGCTATATGCTGGGCTACAACGATTTGAGAGACCCTTCTGTCAGCGGCTTTTTCCGGTTTCTCGCAAGGGTCGGTGACAACGGGATGAAAATGCAAATCGTGAAAAAAAGATTTTGAGAGACAAAAATGCAAAAGATGGGCACTTCTTGCCGCTCAATTGGCAAGAAGCGCTCGTCTTTCCTTAACGCGTTGTATGGCGGAGAGAGCGCAAGTTACGCGAGCGCCCTTCTTGCCAGCTCGGCCGCGCCGAGGATTCCTTGGTCGCCGCCGCAGCCCGGGGCGCAGATGTAGCGCTCCATGTCCTTAAGCTCGGCGGTCTGGATGTAGCCACCCAGATATTCGAGGGTTTTCTTGCGGACGATGCCGTAGAGCTGCTCCTGGTGCATCACGCCGCCGCCGAGGACGATGCGGCGAGGCGAGTACATGAGCACGAGGTTCGCGCACATCTGCCCCAGATAATCCCCCTCGAGCGCCCACACCTCATCGTTGTCCGCGAGCTCGGCCGCGGGCTTTCCCCAGCGCGCGGCAATGGCGGGGCCGGAGGCGAGGCCCTCGAGACAGCTCGCGTGGCTCGGGCAGACGCAGCGTCCCTCCTCGGTGGGACGGGTCCTTACCAGCATGTGGCCGGCCTCGGGGTGCAGCATGCCGTGAAGGAGCCTGCCCGCGCACATGACGCCCGCGCCCACGCCGGTGCCGATGGTCACGTAGACGGCGTCCTCGAGCCCCTTGCAGCAGCCGAAGACCACTTCGCCGAGGCAGGCAACGTTCACGTCCGTGTCGTAGGCCACCGGAATCCCGAGGGCGTCGGCGAACGCGGCGCGAAGACCATGGCCTCGCCACGCGAGCTTGGGCGTCTGGAGGATGGAGCCGTAGCGCTCGTCGTTGGGGTCGACGCAGGTCGGGCCGAAGGCGCCGATGCCCAACGCGTCCACATCGCGGGCGGTGAACCACTCGATCATCTGCGGGACGGTCTCGGCGGGCGTAAGCGTCGGGGTCTCCATACGGTCGAGGACCTCGCCGTCGCCGGACACCACGGCACAGACCATCTTGGTCCCGCCGGCCTCGAGGGCGCCGAGCCTCATTTGCTTTTCGCTCATGTGATCCTCCTTACAAAGGGACGCCCGCAGTCATGGTCAACCGCGGGCGCCCATAACGTTGGCTTGTTTCGAGGCGACCCTACCTGGGCACGCGGTCCTGCCTTGCGGCAAACGGGGCGAGCACGGCGTGCGGCTCGCTTTGGTACCAGTAGGCGACGGTGGAGATGTCGTCCTCGCGCTCGTAGAGCTTGATGTCGTCGTTGCCGAGGTCCTGGAACGTCACGCGCAGGTCCTCCTTGAACGAGATCGGGTCGGGAAGGTGCCACCTGTAGAGGCCGTGCCTGGGCAGCGCGTCGTCGTTGGTCGCGAGCATCGGGTTCGGGTTCGGCTTGCCCGCGCTGAAGCGGTCGCGCGTGGCGTCGCGCGTCGAGCGGTACGGGTAGCCGGCGAACAGCGTGTTGAAGCACTGCGCCTCGGGCAGCGCGTGGGGCGGCCTGTCGAGGAAGGCCCAGGCACCGCCGAAGTAGTCCTCGGCTCCCGTCGAGGTGACCGTGGGGAACTCCTCGTCGCCGTCGAGGAAGAACTTCATCTCGCCCTCGCCCCACCAATAGCGCTCCAGGGCGCACAGGGCCATGTAGGTGCCGACGTAGTAGCCCTTACCGCGCACGCCGTCGAGCACGGTGTAGTCGACGCCCCTGCGAGTGCTGCGCTCGCGGTTAAAGCGGGCGTGGAAGTACATGGCGTCGTCCGGCACGTCGGTGAGCGCGTAGTTGAACGTGTAGAAGATGTACTTAATGAACCCGGGGTGCTCGCTCGTAAGCGTGACCTTGGCGTGCTTCCTGAAGGGCATCTCGAAGTAGCAGTTCATGCCGCCCGTCGGGTTCACGCAGATGGGCATCGAGTTGACGATGGCGCGCTCACCGAAGCCGTTGCAGAAGAAGTCGCCGACAGGGCACTCGACCGAGGGGGTCTCCTCGTCGTCCCAGTAGAAGCGCAGCACAAGGTCGCGCATGACGAAGCTGCCGGCGGCGGTCTTGTCGGGGACGGTCATCCAGATGTGGCGGATGATGCCGGGGCCCTCGATGTCCGCGAGCGTGATGGTCTCGCCGGACTCAAGGGGCACGCAGCACGAGCCCTTGCGGCCGACGCCGAGGTGGCTGGCCGACATGGCGGCGCGGCCCTTCTCGCCTGTGATGTTCTCGGGGGTGATGGCGCGGCTTTCCTCACCGCCGTGCATCCACACGTCCTTAAGGAACTCTCTCATCGTCGACCTCCTCTATTCGTCGTCTTCGCACTCGGCGGAACTGGCACCGTTCACGTAGACGATCTGCTGGCGCGCCTCGTCGACGAGGGCGTCGAAGTCGAGTTTCTCGTCGGGGCGCGCGAGCGCGACCGTCATGGCGAGCGGGAGGTTGACACCCGCGATCACGTGGATCCGGTCGGAGGCGAAGCGGGAGAAGCGCTGGTTCACGCTGCCGCCGAGCGCGTCGGTGAGGACGACGACCTCGTCAGTGCCCGAAAGAGCCGCCTCGACCGCCGCGTCGAGCCCCTCGCCGTTGTCGTTCACGTAGGCGCACACGGCGTTGACGGCGTCGCTCTTACCCGTAAGGAACTCGAGGGTGTCCTTGAAGCCCTGGGCGAGAAGGGAATGGCTCGCCACAACTATCTTTCTCATTGATTCACCAATCTCTTGGGTCGAAGCTAGGCGAGGATGCCAGCGGCGGAGGCGACCATCGCGAGGACGATCACCACGAGGATGAGGGCCGTCATGCTCGCGTTCTTCTTGGTAAGAAGGTAATACGCGCTTCCCGTGATGGCGGCGGGGATCATGGCAGGCAGGATCTTGTCGAGCAGCGGCTGAATCTCCATCGAGACGTCGCCGAAGCTGAAGCTAATCGGGCAGGTGACGCCGATGACCGAGGCGATGAGGCAGCCGACCACGGTGAGGCCGAGCACGGAGGCGGCGGCAGTGAGGTTGGGAAGCTTCTCGCTGAAGTCGGTGACGAGCTTCACGCCCTGCTTGTAGCCGAACTCGAGGGCGTGCATGCGGACCCAGAAGATGGCCAAGATGAGCGCGAACCAGATGCCGGCTCCCACGGGGTTGCCCTCGATGGCCATGTAGGCGGCGATGGAGCCCATGATGGTCGGGATCATGGTCATGAGCAGGGAGTCGCCGACGCCGGCGAGCGGTCCCATGGTGCCGATCTTCAGGTCTTGGACGGCGTCCGCCGCCGCTAGGCCGTCGCGTTCCTCCATGGCCACGCAGGCGCCAAGGATGATGGCGGCGAGCCAAGGCTGGGTATTGTAGTAGCGGAAGTGGTTGTTGAGCGCTTGCTTATAGTCCTCGTCGTTCGTGTAGATCTTCCTCAGGACCGGCGAGAGGGCGTAGGCGACTGAGGCGCCCTGCTGGGTCTGGTAGTTGAAGGTGCACACGCTCATGAGCCAGCGCCAGTTCGCGTTGCGCAGATCCTTCTTGGTGACCTTGTAGCCGGAGGGCTTGCCCTCGGCGACGGCGGTGATGTTCTCGTTTTCCATGGTTACTCATCCTCTCCGATGAAGGCGTCTGCGGAAGCGTGGGCGGCGAGCTCGGTGTCCCTCTCGGCACGCTGGTAGAACGCGATCGCGAGGGCAACGCCGACGATGGCGGCGCCGATGATGGGCACGTTCAGGAAGGCCGAGAGGAAGAAGCCGACGAGCAGGTACTGGAAGTACTTGCCGGTGGGCATGTAGCGGAGCAGCATGGCGATACCGATGGCCGGGAGCATCTTGCCGGCGAGGGTGAGGCCGGAGAGGAACCACTGAGGCATGACCTCGAGGAGCCAGTTGACGGCGGGCTGGCCGAGCGTCACGGAGACAAAGACGGGCAGGGCGGCGCACAGGCCGAAGAGCGCGGGGCAGACCCACAGGATGGCGTTCATCTGATTGAACTTACCCTCGTTGCAGAACTCCTGGGACTTCTCGACGACGAAGCCGTTGAGGATCTTGACGATGACGTCGAGCTGGATGCCGAGCATGCCGACCGGCAGGCCGATGGCGAGGCCCGTGTCCGCGCCCAGGGTCACGCCGTAGGCGGTGGCGATGATGGCCATCGTGCCGTAGTCGGGAATCGACGAGCCGCCGAAGTCCGCGACGCCGAGCTGCATGAGCTGGATGGTGCCGCCGATGACGAGGCCGGTCTGCCAGTCGCCCATGACGACGCCGGTGATAAGGCCCCAGAAGACGGCATAGTTGACGAAGATCATCGGGATGCCGTAGTAGTCCACGTGCTTGATGAAGGCCAGCAGGGTCAAAAGGACGACCTGCAGGATAGTGAAGTTGACCATGATCCCTCCTTAGATGAGGTCGGCGACGGAGACGGGCTTGTCGGCGGGCACGAACTGTGCCGTCACCTTGACGCCGCGGGCGATGAGCGCCTTGTAGCTCTGGACGTTCTCGGCGGAGGCATAGGCGCGCTGGGTGAGCTGGACGCCGCCCTCCTTGACGAGCGAGCCGCCGACGATCAGCGACGGGAGCTCGATGCCCGACTCGACCAGGTGAAGGATCGTCTCGGGCTCCTTGGCGATGACAAAGACCTTCTCGCGGTCGTACTTGCCCGCCGCGAAGTTCTTGAGCGCGGTCTGCTCGGAGATGATCGAGACGGCCATGCCCGCGGGGCGCGCCATCCTCATAGTGGACTTCAGGACCTCGTCGCCGGCGACCTTGTCGTCGATGACCATGACTCGGGTCGCGCCCGACACCGGGGCCCACTGCGTCACGATGATGCCGTGAAGCAGGCGATTGTCGATTCGTGCCATAACAACACTCATGTTTGCTCCTATCAAATGAAGTTTTACGTTCGGTACTGCCTCGGCGCTATCCGGATTCGCGCCGGGCAAGGGGTTATCGGATTATTGAGGACGCGCGGTCAGCTTGCGGCGGCGCGGGGAAGGTCACTCGTCGAGCAGGAGGTCCGAGGAGCCGAGGCGCTCTTCTCGCGCCGGGGCGGCGCTCACGCTTATGTAGTCGAAGACATATGCGATCTCGCTTACGGGAACCTCTACGCGATAGCGCGTCGAGATACTCGAGAAGCTCTGCCTGAAGGACTCGATGAAATCGGCACGCTCCTCCTCGAAGCGGTCCTGGCCAACGTAGGTCTCAATGGGGTTTCTGGTAACAAGGCGCTCGACGAGACAGCAGAGGTGGACGTAGAGCCCAATGATGGCGTTGCTGCCGATCTTCTCGCCTGTCCTGCGCTGAAGCTCGTGCACGGCGCTCTCGATCTCGTGGAATAGCCGCTCCGGGTCGAGGATGGTGATGGAGCGGATGACGTTCTGCAGCGTCATGTTCGAGAGCAGCTTCTCGTGGAAAGAAGAGAGCTCGGAAGCGTCAAGCCACCTGCCGAACACGGCATCGACCTTAGAGGCGGACGCCGTCGACATGATGTCCTCGAGGGCGACGAAGGGGATGGAGGCGACCCCGGGGTCTCCCGTGCCGATGACGGCGCAGACGCGGTGCTCGGAGAAAACGGCGTCGTTCGACCCGTTCGCGACGAGCTGCTTGAAGGGCCTCGTGAGCAGGCGCGCGCCTATGGTGCGCGGGAGGCTCTGCGAGACGAGCTGGCGTATCCTCTCCGCGGCGTCGACCCCGGACTCGGAGCAGAAGACGATGGCGTCCTCACGGTTGACGCGCTCGATCACCTTGCAGTGCGTCACGCACGCGGCGGTCGCATCGCCAAGAACCTCGGCGATGGACTTGCCGCCGAGCAGCCCGACCCCGATCTCGAGCGCAAGACCGGTAGAGACGTTGTTCACCACGCCGATAGTGGAGTCGGTAACGTTCTCGAGGGCCTTATAGGCCTCCTCCAAGGAGCCCATGTCGACGAGGAACACGACCCCGGTGCAGTAGGAATGGCGGTCGACGAGGTGCTGGAGCGGACCGACGATGTCCTTCAGCTGCTGGTCGTAGGGCATGTCGACAGCCTCGTACACATGCATGCCGAGCATACGGTTCGCCGCGTCGGCGATGCTCGTCGCCGTTGAGTAGCCGTGGGACAAGATGACGCAGAGCGTCCGAAGGGCCTTCGCATCGCGAGACTCCGATGCGACGCACAGCGTCAGAAGCGTCTTCGTGAAGTGATCGAGCGAGATTCCCAGCGCCCCTTCCACGTCTGCGGCGACCTGATCGGAGACACTCGAGGCAAACGGCAATTCGGAGGTCACGGCACCGAGGAGATGGGAGATTTGCTCCGCACAGGCAGACTTTCGCTTAGCCAGGCCGATACCCGGCCACAACTGCAGGCAAATCTCCTGGGCCAGTAGAAAAGCGACCTTCCTCGAAAGCTCGATGCCATAAGAAGAGCCTGCGTCGGCAAGGACCGCGCCCACGACGCGCTCGAAGGCGCGCGACCTCGAGGAGGCGACGCCGTGGTCGAAGATCAAGTGATCCTCAACGCCGCGCACAGCGGAGACAGCTTGCGAAACGAGCTCGGAGACAGAGAGCTCCCCGGCGCAGAATCGCTCATCGAGGGAGCACAGGGCATCGAGCGCCTGCTCGACCGGCCCTGTGCCCTCGGCGGCATCCAGGGACGCGTCGATCAGAACGCCATCGTCGGGCTGTTGATCGATCTGCGCGGAGGAGAGGAGCCCGCTGGGAAGAAGATACGGGCGAACGACGACGTAGTCGCCCTCGCGATTGAGGAACGCTTTGGCGCAGCAGTTCGTCACGCAGGCGCGCAAGCCGGCGATGTTATCGGAAAAGTCCGCGTTCACGAGGCAACGGTATGCGCCGCGGCTGATCTTCACATCAGAACCGATTCGGCACCCCTCGCTGCGCAGGAAGCTCAAGATGAGATCCTCGCGCTCCTCGGGGGTCCGCTCCTTGAGTGAGGGGACGCGGGCACAGATGGGCATTTTGCTGTAGGCCGAGGAAACCTTCAGGTCATCGGCGGAAAGCGTCGTCGAAAGAACGAGGCGAGCGCGCGGCGCATCCTGGGAGGCATCGAGCCCGAGGGCCGTCGCAAGGCAGTGCTCCATCGCAGAGGGAGAGAGTGCCTCGATGCCGTTGACAAAAACCACACCCCCGCGCGATTTCGCGATCGACTCGTCAAGAAGCCCGTTGAACGAGGCGGCATCCGGGACCCCGGCGCAGTCGATGCGCACATAGGAGGAGTCGCGGGACAGCAAGCCCTGGTTCTTGCCGTACTCGTACACAAGGCGAGAAAGGAAAGACTTACCGACACCCACGCCGCCGCTCAAGAGGATGGGCAGGCCAAACGGAGGGTACTGAACCGCAGCCTTGCACTGCTCGACAACGGAGCTGAGGCTCAGGTCAAAGCCCACGGCACGCGCGAAGTCGCGGTGATCGGCGATTCCCGTCGCCTGGATGAGGTCGGCGAGCGAGGCGTACTCGCTTGCAGAGAGCTTTACCTGAAAACGCTTCTGGAACGCGCGGCGATGAAAATAACGGACAGGCCTGCCCGCCACCTTAACCACAAGGCCGGCGCGAACAAGGTCGTTGAGGTACTGGCTCGCCAGGCTCCTGGAGATGATGAGCGTCTCGGCGATGTCGGAGGTGGACAGACGGGCAAGGTCGTCGAGCGAGACGGCAGAGGTGAGGGCCTCGAGATGCTCGAGAATCCTGTCCCTCATGTCGACGGGTTTCTTTGCCAAGCTGTCCTGTGCGGTCTTGTCCATGACTTCTTACCTCCTCGTACAAGGAGTATAAGGGGAGAACAGAGAACGGAAGGGGGCGCGTGGGGGAATCAACAGCTCCGAGGAAAAGTCCACCACTTGAGGGGCAGAAAACAACGGTCATTGAACATTCAGGGCCGACGCTCAACACTTCGGCTCGACACTTCGCTTTGGAAAGGGCCCTGCACGATGGTGCAGCCCTCCATCTCGCAGCACAGGTCGCTGAAGGTCGCGAGGATGCGCTCCTTCTGTTCCGCGGGCGAGACGACTCGGTGGGCAAGGTCCTCTCAAAAGGGGTCGTCCGACGCCGCAAGACCTCGATGACCGACTACCGCCTCGAGCAAGTGGCGGATTACCTCTGTACTATCGAACTTGCCTTGGTCAAGTACGAGGCCAAGGAGAACGGTGAGACGTACAACAAGCTCTTCGGAGGTATAGGCTCTTTCAAGAGGAACTGGCTCAAGCAAGCCCGCAACAAGCGGATATAGCTGGTCTCGCGGTTTCGCAAGGAACGGTCAGTTCTCCTCTGGCGAGGAATCCCGGGCGACGTGCTTCGAGCAGCGGAAGCTGAAGCAGAAGCAGCGCGGGCATTGATCGGTGCCGACATGGGCCCAGACGTGAACAGTGCTACGTCCCCTGTTCACGGGGCGCGAAACCGCAAAGGTTGCACAGAGGTTGCAAAATAAGAAGCCCCCGACCTGTTTTCGCAGGTCAGAGGCTTGAAATCAACGAATATCGTTTACTCCCACTCGATGGTCGCGGGCGGCTTGGACGTGATGTCGTAGCAGACGCGGTTGGCGCCGGGGACCTCGGCAACGATGCGGCCGGAGATGCGGGCAAGCACGTCGTAGGGCAGCTTGGCCCAGTCGGCGGTCATGGCATCGCTGGACTCAACGGCACGCAGGATGATCGGGCGCTGGTAGGTGCGCTCGTCGCCCATAACACCGACGGACTTAATGTCGGGCAGGACCGCAAAGTACTGCCAGCAGCTGTGCTCGGAGTTGCGCTCGCCGGTCTGCTCAAACAGACGCTGGTTGTAGGCGTCGAGCTCCTCGCGCACGATGGCGTCGGCGTTCTTGAGGATTTCGAGCTTCTCCTTGTCGACCGCACCAATGATGCGGATGGCAAGACCCGGGCCCGGGAAAGGCTGGCGGAACACGATGTGGCCCGGCAGGCCCAGCGCCAGACCAAGTGCGCGGACCTCGTCCTTAAAGAAGTGGTCGAGCGGCTCAATAAGGTCGAAGTGCACGCCCTCGGGGAACGGGATCAGGTTGTGATGGCTCTTGATGGTGGCCGTCTTGCCGCCCGTCTTGCGAGCGCCGGACTCGATGATGTCGGGGTAGATGGTGCCCTGAGCCAGATACTTGACCGGCTTGCCATCGGTCTCGAGCTGCTGCGCCACGGCGAAGAACTCTTTCCAGAACTGCGTACCGATGATGCGGCGCTTCTCCTCGGGCTCGGTCACGCCGGCCAGAAGCTCGGCATAACGGTCCTCGGCGTGGACGTGGATAAAGTCGACGTCAAACTGCTTGGTGAAGACCTCCTCCACCTGCTCGGGCTCGCCCTTACGAAGCAGACCGTGGTTGATGAACACGCAGGTCATCTGCTTACCTACGGCACGAGCACCCAGCGCAGCCACGACGGAGGAGTCGACGCCGCCGGACAGGGCCAGAATCACGCGGTCGTTGCCGACCTTCTCGCGGAACTCGGCCGTCATGGTCTCGACCAGGTTGTCCATGCTCCAGTTGGGCTCCAGGCCGCAGATCTCAAACAGGAAGTTGCTCAGCAGCTGCTGACCGTACTCGGAGTGCTTGACCTCGGGGTGGAACTGAGTGGTGAAAATCTTGCGCTCGACGCACTCCATGGCGGCAACCGGGCACACGTCGGTGCTGGCGGTAACGGTAAAGCCCTCGGGCACCTCGGAGACGGCGTCGCGATGGCTCATCCACACGGTCTGCTCCATGGGCGTGGAGTTAAAGAGCTTGGCGCCGGCCGTGCGCGTGATAGTGGCGCGGCCGTACTCGCCCACCTCGGAGTGGCCAACCTTGCCGCCGAGCGTCACGGCCGTGATCTGATGGCCGTAGCAGAAGCCCAGGACGGGAAGGCCCAGGTCAAAGATGGCGGGATCGATGGACGGAGCGTCCTCGGCATACACGGAGGCCGGGCCGCCGGAAAGGATGAGCGCAGAGGCGTTCATCTCGCGAATCTCGTCGGCCGAGATGTCGCAGGGGACGATCTCGGAATACACGTTGAGGTCGCGGACGCGACGGGCAATGAGCTGACCGTACTGCGCACCAAAGTCGAGTACGAGGACCTTTGCGGAAGCCTTTTGATCCATGGTTCCCCCTCTTGTTGGCGGGGAGCCGGTGCCCGCCCGCGCGAATAAACGAAAATTGCTTTCATAGTGTACACGTTATATGGGGTTTCTCGTCCCTCACAGCCATCAGCGCACGGCAAACGCACGACCTGAGCTCCTATTTGCGACAATTGAAGTGTTACCAACCGTTACAGATGATGTAATACGTTTGAACATTGGACGCCCTGTGCCACAATACTGCCGAACGACTCCGCCTCTGCGGCGGCAAATACGATAGGAATATCAGCATGAAGCGCATCCTTCTCATCGCCACGGGCGGCACCATCGCATCGACCGAGGACGGCAACGGCCTCTCCCCCGCCCTGACCGGTGAGGAGCTCGCCCAGAGCGTCCCCGAGATCTCGGGCCTCTGCGAGCTCGACGTCGTGCAGCCCATGAACATCGACAGCACCAATATGCGCCCGAGCGACTGGATGCGCATCCGCGATGTCATCGTCGAGGGTTATGCCGACCACGACGGCTTCGTGATTCTGCACGGCACCGACACCATGAGCTACACCGCAGCAGCGCTTTCCTACCTGATTCAGGACAGCCCCAAGCCCATCGTGCTCACCGGCTCGCAAAAGCCCATGGGCAACCCCTTTACCGACGCCAAGCTCAACCTGTACCAGAGCCTGCTCTATGCGCTCGACGAGCACTCGCACGACGTCTCGATCGTGTTTGGCGGCGTCGCCATTGCCGGCACGCGCGCCCGCAAGCAGCGCACCATGAGCTTTAACGCGTTCATTAGCGTCAACTATCCGCCCATTGCCTACATCCGCAATGACCGCATCGTGCGCAACGGGCTTCACGGCACGCATCAGGGCGAAAACCCGGTGCGTTTCTACGACAGCATCGACCCGCGCGTATTTGTACTCAAGCTTACGCCCGGCGTAAACCCGGGCATCCTCGACGCCCTTGCCGATAGCTACGATGCTGTAATCCTTGAGACCTTTGGCATTGGCGGTATTCCCGAGTTTGGCGAGTCCGGCGATTCGTTCCAAGAGGCAATTTTCCGCTGGGTCGATTCGGGTCGCACCGTCGTTA
>CABTZA010000032.1 GCA_902489225.1 uncultured Collinsella sp. | reverse complement strand
GGGGCTCTCTTGTGCGGGCCTTTTTGCGTTGCTATGGACCCCGGGTCTGGCGAAAAACAAAGCGCCCGCTTGCGGGGGGAGCAAGCGGGCGCCTGTGAGCGAATATGTTTGCGGCGAAAGCCGCGATGAGCGGTGGGGTGGCGACTAGTTGGTCGTACCGGAATCGTCGCCCGTGCTCGTGCCCGAGCCCGAGCCCGAACCAGAAAGTGCGACCGTCAGCGTAATCATGCTGTCGGTGGACTGCTTTCCAGTGGGGGAGACGCCCGTAACGGTGGCATCCTCGTTACCGCTTACGGGATTGCCGTTCTGGTCACAGAAGCCAATGTTATAGAAACCGGCGTTGTTGAGCGCGGTAACGGCGGCGGAAATGCTCTTGCCGTACAGGTTGCCCGGGACGCTGGCCTTACCGGACTTCTTGGCGATGACGACGGTGATCGTGGCACCGGGCTTCTGCTTGCCGCTGGGGTTCCAGCTAATTACGGTGCCCTCGGTAACCGAGTCGTTTTCCTGGTAGCTCACGTCGACGCCAAAGCCAGCCATGTCGAGAGCGTTGCGCGCCTGGGCCTCGGTCATGTCGGTCAGATCGGGCACCGAGGTGGTGTCCGGGCCGCCAGAGACCTTGTACGAGATGGTCGTGCCCTTCTCGACCTCCTTGCCGGCAGCAGTGCTCTGGTCAAAGACCTGGCCTTCTTCGGCCTCATTGGCTTCCTCCGAAGCGCTGCCCTTCAGGCCCACGCTTGCCAGCGCAGCCTCGGCCTGGTCCTTGGTCAAGCCGACGAGCTGCGGAACCTCAACTTTCTCGGAGGGCTTAGGGCCCTTGGAGATTACCAGGTTCACCCTCGTGCCCTTGGCCTTCTTGGTGTTGCCATTGGGGGTCTGCTCAGCGACCTTTCCCTCGTCGACATCGTCGTTGTAGCTCTGGTCGACGGTGCCAACCTCAAGGCCGGCTTCCTTGATCAGCTCAATAGCGGTTTCCTGGTCCTTGCCCAGCACGTCGGGCACCGTGACCTGTTCGCCACTGAACATGCCTGTGGCAAAGGCCACTACAACACCAATTACGGCGACGGCGGCAATCACGGCGGCGATGATCTTGTTCTTGTTGGACTTAGGCTTCTCGACCTCATAGGAGCCCGTGGAGCCCGAGACAGCGCTACGGGCGGTGTTCTGACCGCTCACGCCCGAGACGGGACGAACCATAGCGCGCGTTGAGTCGGAAAGCTCGCGGGTCTTGGTGGCACCCAGGTCGCCGGCGGCACCGATGATGCGCGTGGGCTCCGAGACGTTGACGGCTCGGCCGGACAGGTAGCTGTTGAGCACCTGGCGCAGCTCGTCGGCCGTCTGGAAGCGGTTTGCCGGGTCCTTCTCCATGCACTTGAGGATGATGCGCTCCAGATCGGCATCGACGCCGGAGTTGATCTGGCTCGGCGGGATGGGGAGCTCGTTGACCTGCTTGAGCGCGACCGAGATGGCGTCGTCGCCGTCAAAGGGTACACGGCCGGTGGCGCACTCGTACATGACGACACCCAGCGAGTAGATATCCGAGGTGGGGCCGAGGTCCTGGCCGCGGGTCTGCTCGGGGCTTACATAGTGGGCGGTGCCCAGAACGTTGTTATCCTGCGTGAGGTGGCTGTTCTTAGCGCGTGCGATGCCAAAATCCATTACCTTGATGTTGCCGTCGGGCAGCACCATGATGTTTTGCGGCTTAATGTCGCGGTGGATGATCTCGTGCTTGTGTGCGACCGAAAGCGCGGAGCTGATCTGCGAGCCGATCTGCGCGACCTTCTTGGGATCGAGGGCGCCGTGGCTCTTGATGCCGCTCTTAAGGTCGGTACCGCGCAGGTACTCCATGACGATGTAATAGGTGTCGCCGTCCTTGCCCCAGTCGTAGACGCCCACGATATAGGGGGAGGACAGGCCGGCAGCTGCCTGGGCCTCCTGCTTAAAGCGGGCGGCGAAGGTGGCGTCGCCGGCATACTGCGGCAGCATGATCTTGACGGCAACCGTGCGGTCGAGGACCTGATCCTGTGCACGGAAGACGGTCGCCATGCCGCCCGTTCCCACCTTATCCTTGAGGAGGTATCTTCCCCCGAGGACCCTCTGTTCCATTCCTGCTCCTAACATAACTATTCGCTCAACGATGTGTGTAGTACCAAATGTGTGGCCGCTGGGGCCGTGTGGCGCGTTGCCGCTAGCTCATCGGCCGCGGCGCGCCCCAAGTATCCGCTTTGATCACGGGCATCACGCTCCCTGTGCGGCGAGCGCCGCGGTCAGGACGATGCCGGCAATCTTGGCCGCCTCGACGTCGTGTTTGTCGTAATCCTCCAGGGCCACCGAGATGGCAACCGTGGGTGAATCGTAAGGCGCAAAGCCAACAAACATAGAGTTGACGTTGGTGCCGCCGGTCTCGGCCGAACCGGTCTTGCCGGCAACCTTGACGCCCGGAATCTGGGTATCGGTGCCGGTACCGGACTGGACGACGGCGAGCATGGCCTGCTTGACCTGGTCGGCCGTGGCAGAGCTGACAGCCTGGCCCAGCGAGCGGGACTGCGTGGTCTTAACCACGGTTCCGTCCGGGGCGAGTATCTGGGACACAAAGAACGGGTCCATGACCACGCCGCTGTTGGCGATAGCGGCAGCGATCACGCAATTCTGCATGACGGTGGTCTGCGGGCCAGGTGTGTGGTCCATGCCGACGGGCTGGCCGGCGCCTGCCCAAGCGATCTCCCACTCGGTCATAAGCGACGGGTCGGGCATGATGGAAGCCGCGGTGGTCAGATCCTGACCGAGCTTTTGACCGTAGTCAAAGGCGTTGGCAAACTGGACGAGCGAGTTGGCGCCGACCTCGTTGGCCACCTGGCCAAAGACGACGTTGGACGACACGGCGAAGGCCTGCTGCAGGCTGATGGTTCCGTAGCTCTCGTTGGCAGAGTTGGTGACCGGCGCGTTGCCGATGTCCATGGAGGCGGGCGCCTGGTACGTGCTGGTAAGGCTGGCAGTGCCGGTTTCGAGCGCCGCGGAGAGCGTGACGACCTTAAAGGTCGAGCCCGGGGTGTACAGCGCGTCCATGGCGCGGTCGTACATGGAGCCGTCCTCGCCACCGCCCGACTGCATCAGGGCATCGATGTTGGTGTTGTCATAGGTGGGCGAGCTCGCGCACGCGAGGACCGCACCGGTACGCGGATCCATGACCACCACAGCGCCCTTAAAGCCCTTGAGCGCCTGCTCGGCAGCCGTCTGGATGCGCGAGTCGATGGTGAGCTTGGCGGTATTGCCCGGCTGGGTCTGCCCCGCGAGCGATGCGATGGCGTTGTTCCAGCTGGAGTAATCCTTGGAGCCGGTGAGCGTATCGTTCATGACGCTCTCGATGCCGGCGGTGCCGTATTGCTGGCTCACGTAGCCCACCACGTGCGCGGCCATGTTGCCGTTGGGGTAGGAGCGGGCGTAGGTGCCGTCCTCCTGCTGCAGCGACTCGGCTAGTGTCACGCCGTCGGACGTGATGATGGAGCCACGCTGGATGTACTTGGAGCGGGCGATGGTGTGGTTGTTGGTCGGCATGTCCTGATAGTCCTTCGCCTTGATGACCTGGACATAGGTGAGGTTGCCGATAAGGATGGCGAACAGCGCCGTGAAGGCAAACACGGCACGAGTCAGACGGTTGGCAAGCGCCACGCGGCCGAGCACGCCGGACTCAGGCGTGTCGAGCAGGCGACGACGCATGCGAGAACCAGCGGAGTGGTTGCCGTGGCTGTAGGAAGGTGCGCTGGCAAAACGCGTACCGGTCGGGGCAGCGGCGGATGCGACCTGGTCATCGGTGATGGCGGCCATGGTGCCGGTGCCGGTGAGCTCGGCTTCGCGTCCGGTTGCCTCGTCGCCGGCGCGCAGCAGCAGCGCGACGATGATAAAGCTCGCCAGCAGCGAGGAGCCGCCCTGGCTCATAAAGGGCAGGGTGACGCCGGTCAGCGGGATCAGGCGGGTTACGCCGCCAACGATTAAGAATGCCTGGAAGCTGATGGCCGCCGTAAGGCCGGTCGCGCTAAAGGCGGCAAGGTCGGACTTGGCGCGGGCTGCCGTGGTGAGGCCACGCACGGCAAAAAGCATAAACAGGATGAGCACGGCGCCGCCGCCCAAAAGGCCCATTTCCTCGCCGATGGCCGAGAAGATGAAGTCGGACTCGACGACGGGGATGTTGTTTGCCATGCCATTGCCGATGCCGACGCCAACCAGGCCGCCGTCAGCCAGCGAGTAAAGTGACTGTACGATCTGGTAGCCCTGGCCCTGGGCGTCCTTAAACGGATCGACCCAGACCTGAAAGCGCACCTGCACGTGAGACAGGAACTTGTAGGCGCCCACGGCTCCAACGGCCAGCAGCGCAAGGCCGATGATGACGTACGAAAAGCGTCCCGTGGCAACATAGAGCATCAGCAAAAAGATGGTGTAGAACAGGACGGCCGAGCCCAGGTCGCGTTCGAAGACGACGATGAGCAGGCACACGCCCCACACGGCAAACAGCGGCAGCAGCAGGCGGAAGCGCGGAATCTTGAGGCCCAGGATCTTGCGGTTGGAGATGGAGAGCAGCTCGCGGTTCTCGGCCAGATAGCCTGCCAGGAACAGGACGATGAAGACCTTGGCGAACTCGCCAGGCTGGATGGTGAAGCCCGCGATGCGAATCCACAGCTTGGAGCCCGAGATCGTGGTGCCGATAAAGATCGGCAGCATCAGCAGGATGATGCCGATAATGCCAAAGGTGTACTTGTAGCGCATGACCACGTCGAGGTTCTTGACCAGCGCGAGCGTTCCCACCATGAGCGCCACCGAGACAAACAAGATGATGAGCTGCGAGATGGCGAGGTCGGGGGCCAGGCGCGTCACGAATGTGATGCCGATGCCCGAGAGCACAAAGACGATGGGCAGGATGGCGGGATCGGCGCCGGGCGCCAGGATGCGTACGGCGATATGCGCCGCGGCGAAGGCGGCGAACAGGCCGATCGGCACGGCGAGCGTCTCAAAGGAAATCGTGGCACCCGCGGTGAGCACGTACATCGCATAGAGCAGGATGACGGGGAACGCCGAGGCGATGAGCAAGAGCAGTTCGGTGTTGCGGCGACTCATAAGCGGTACTCCCTTTCTAATTCTTATCGGAGGCTTCGGCCTCGGCTGACTGTTCGGCGGTTTTCTCGGAATCTGACTCGGAGGTGGATTCCTGATTGGTGTTGTCGCGAATCGTTTGCGCGTCAATCACCTGACGGGTCTGCTCCTCGTCAATCTGATGGCGGTACTTGGAAATGGTGTCCTGCGCATCGTCGACACTCGTTTGCGGAATGCCTGCCTTCAGGCGGTTTTGCGTGTCTTCGGGCAGGTCGGACAGCTTGATGCTGGTTTCGCTCTCGAGCCAGTGGAGTTCGACCCCGAGCGTCTTGCCGGGCAGACCGCGCCAGACGGCGACATTGCCGTGGGAGGTTCCCAAGTAATAGGAGCCGGTGACGCCCGTGTATGCCCAGATGCCTGCTACCAGCACAAAGACAAGGGCCAAGATGGCGGCGATGGTGACATTGCGGCGTCGGACGCGTTTTGCCTCGCGCATAACGCCGTCGTCGACCAGGTCGACGACCACCACGGTCACATTGTCGTGGCCGCCGGCGGCGAGCGCCGCGTCCACCAAGTTGTCGACACAGATCTGTGCGCTCGAGGACTGCGTAGCGATGTTCTCGATATCGCTATCGGGAATCATGCTTGAAAGACCGTCGGAGCACAGAATCAGGCGGTCGCCTTCCTCGATGTGCAGGGTAAAGTGGTCGGCATACATGGCGGGATCCGAGCCCAGCGCGCGGGTGATGACCGAGCGGTTGGGGTGGACGCGGGCCTCGTCGGCCGTAATCTCGCCGGCATCCACGAGCTCCTCCACGTAGGAGTGGTCGCGGGTCACGCGGATGAGCGTACCCTCGTGGAGCAGGTAGGCGCGCGAGTCGCCCACGTGGGCGATGGCGAGCGTGTCGTTTTCGATGTAGGCGCAGGTGGCCGTACATCCCATGCCGGGTTTGCCCAGGCCGTTGAGGGCGGCCTCGATCACGGCGGCGTTGGCGGCCTCGACGGCTGCGGCCAGGCGCGCGGCGTCGGCGGACTGCGGCGCCGTCTTGGCGATGGTTTCGACGGCGATGGAGGATGCCACCTCGCCGGCGGCGTGTCCTCCCATGCCGTCGCACACGCAAAAGAGCGGCGACTGCACCAGATAGGAGTCCTCGTTGTGCGGGCGAACACATCCGACGTCGGAGCGGGCGCCCCACATAAGCTGCGTGGTGGTGCCGGCGTCGTAGGTCGAGTCGGTCTCGATGCGCTCGTCGGTCAGCGGCTCAAAGCTCATGGTCGAGCCGGGATCTTTGAGCTTTGCCTCCACGGCGGCGACATCGATCTCGGCGGTGTCGCCGGGGGAGACGGTGTCGGCATCGTCTCCCGACTCGGCGTCGGAGACGTCCGGAAGGTTGAGATCTTCGGTTACGCGGTCGGCGGGATCGCCGTCCTGCTGCGGCTCGACAGCCGTCGGCTCGGGCGTCGCAAAGTGCGACGGCGCGGGCGTGCTCTGGGGTTGAGCGGAGGGCTCGGGAGCTGCGGCGGGCGCGGCAACGGGCTGCTCGACTTCGGCAGGCGTTGCAGATGCGGGTGCCGCCTCGCTTGCCGGGGCGACGGGGAATACCGGCGCGTCAGGCTCGGGCGCTGCAAACACGGCAGCGCTCTCGTTAATCGCCTCGGCGACGGGCTCGGCAAAGTGAGCCGGTGCGGGCGTTGCCTCCGGTTCCGCGGGCTGCTCGGCAGCGTGCGCGCCGATAGGGGCGTCGAGCTGCTCGGTGTCGGCGTCCTCGTCATCGACGAGTGCCGGATATTCTTGAGTTACATGCGAAAGAGGCAGGGAGAACACGGTGTCCTCGGGCTCCACGGTCGCAGGGCGCGCCGGAGCGGCATGGGCCGGCGCAGCTGCGGGGGCAGTCGGCGTCTCGGGCATGGTTGCGGACTTGTTCTCCTCGTCGATCATCGACGGTTCACCTTCATGACCACGTCGCCAATCTGGACCTCATCACCCTCGCGCAGCGTTGCGGGCTCCACCAGCTGACGGCCGTTAACGAGCGTGCCGTTCAACGAGTTGAGGTCTTCGATGATGAGTGCCGGTCCCTGCAGCGAAAAGCGTGCGTGCGAGGCTGAGACAAACGGTTCGTTGATGCAGATGTCCGAGGACGGCGAGCGGCCCACGATGACGGGGCCGAGCATGTCTACATGGATGCCACGGATGCCGCGCGGACCCTTGTCCACATCGATCGTCCAGATAGCGGAGTCGCGGCGCTGGCCGCGTACGAGTCCCACGCCGGTTTTCATGACGGCGAACAGGAAGATGTAGAGCAGGGCGACCAGGACGATGCGGCCTGCAAAAAGGACGATATCGATGTTCATAAGCGACTATCCCCTAAATTCAAAGGTGCTCAGGCCAAACGTCAGCAGATCGCCGTTGCGCAGCGGGCAGCGCGTGATGCGGCGGTTGTTGACGAGCGTGCCGTTGGTGGAATTGAGGTCCTCGATCGACCAGTCCGAACCGGTAAAGGTGAGCTGGGCGTGACGGCGCGACACGTTGGGGTCGCGCAGGGCGATGTCCGAAACCGAACGCTCGCGACCGATGGTCACCTGCGCGGAAGTGATGCTGTGGCTCTCGCCGCTCACGACGTCGACGAGCTGGGCGAGCGGGCGCTGCGGGGCGCGGGTGCTCGCCATGTTGGAGGCAATACCGGCCGCGGCGCCAAGGCCCACGGCGGCGCCGGTCGCGGCGGCTCCGCCCATACCGGCGAGGGCGTCACGAGAGACGGTCTGCGGCACGGGGATGGGCGCGGCGGCGGGGTCGGGGACGTTGGGCGCAAAGGGATCGGCCACGGCGAGCGGGTCGGGAGCGACGGCGCGGGGCGTCGGCTGCTGGGGCATGGCGGCGGGGTGCTGTTGCTGCGGAGCGGCGAATTGCTGCTTGCCGGCGCGGGGAGCGCTGGCGGCGCGGCTTGCTGCCGAGTTGTTCTGGCCCAGGCCATTCTGGTAGGCGCGCTCTTCCTCGTACAGACGACCGAGCGTGGGGGCGTCGACGTTCTCGGCAAAGACCGAGAACTTACCGGCACGCAGCTGCGGGTCGATCATAAAGCGAACGAGGGGCTCGCCGACAAACACATAGCGGCGCTTTTCGGCCTGTGCCTTCACAAACTCGCGGACTTCGCGCGAAAGCTCGGGGTAGAACGGGGCGAGCATGGGATCGTCGTCGGCGGCGATCAGGATGGTATAGAGTGCCGGCGCGGTGTTGACGCCGTTGATCACCAGAGTCTGATCCTCCATGTCGCGAGCGGCCTGCTTGGCAAGCTTCTTAAAGGAGAACGGGGCACGGGTGGCACCGAAGATGCCGGCCACGTGGTCCTCGAAGATGTTCAGGAAGTTCACGAAAGATCACTCTCCGTATAGGTTCTTTGGTATCCGAGCAAATATAGGCATATCCCAACGATTATAGAGGATAGGGTTCCCGCAACCGCCGCCTTGACGACGACCGCGGCCGCAAGGCTGGCAATTTCCATATGGTGTGCAAGACAGAGCGACGCCGCGGAGCCTATTCCGCAGCCGGCGATGGCAGCGATTGCAGCCAGGTTCGAACCCTGCTCGGCACGCTTGGCATGGACGTTGAGCAGCAGAGATGTCAGTGCAGCTGTCGCCGCGACAAGCACGACGGCAGCCCAGAAGAGCATGTCTCCCAGCGCCGCGGCAACATTGCCGAGCCCCAGCACGCCTCCGGCGGAAAGCGCAACCGTAGCCAGGCGGCCAAAAAGCGCGCCCATCCCCGTGGCGGCCGCGGCGCTTGCCGGGCCGAGCCAAAAGGCCGCGATGCCGGCGGCGACCCCGGCGGCAAGGAGGACGTCGCCCGTTAGACATCCAAGTGTCACCGCGCAGGTGAGCGCGGCGCTCGCGGCGGCCTCGGTGCGGCCCCAGGCGATCCACCAACCGGACATGGCGGCGGCAAAGAGCACCGCGACGGGCAGCATCGACAGGATGCCTTGCGCCTGCATGGTGGCGTTGGCCATAAGTACCAAAAAGCCCACGGCCGAGATGGCCGAGCCAATCTGCGGGGCCAGGCCGGCAGCCGCCCCAATCGCGATGGCCGCGGCAATAAGTCCGGGAAGCGCCGCGACGCCAGCCGTCTGCATGAGCAAAAAGCTAAAGGCACCACACGTTAGCGCCGAGATGGCGCGCATGGTGTAATCGCGCGCGTGGCTCCAGCGCGTGCCGGCCCAGCCGAGTGCGGGGTCGACCTCGATGGTGTCGTCCTTATAGGGCAGCGATTCGATATCGTCTGCCGCGCGCTCGTCATCCGACAGCTCGCCCACCATCTGCTCCAGGCTGCGACGGCCCTCGCGCACGCTGCCCAAGCCGGCGAGCAGCTGGTCGCAAAATGCCTCGATGCTGCTGGGGCGGTCTTGCGGCATGGGGGAGAGGGCGCTCATGAGCGCAGCCTCGGCTCCTGGGGGAAAGTGCGGGATGAGCTCGCTAGGGTAGGTGGCACCGCCGATGATGCGGCCGAGCGAGTCGCCGGGCGTGGCGGCCATAAAGGGAGCGCTGCCGCACAGGCCCTCGTAGATCACGCAGGCGAGGGCAAAGACATCGGCGCGCTCGTCAACCGTGCCAGTCTCGATGTCGAGCTGCTCGGGTGGCATGTAGCCGATGGTGCCGCCGCGCGAGCCGCCAAAGCCGCCGGCAGACGACAGCCGCGCCATGCCAAAGTCGGTGAGCTTTACATTGCCCGAGTGGTCGATGAGTACGTTGGCGGGCTTAATATCCAGGTGGAGCACGCCGTTGCTATGGGCGAAGGTGAGCGCCTGGCCCAGCGCGTCGGCAATTGCCGCGGCCTCGTCAAAGGTGAGCGAATGGCCGTCCACGCGATGCAAAAAGTCGGCTAGGGACATGCCATCGACATATTCCATAACCAGGTAGGCATAGGCTGTGTCGTGCGTAAAGTCGATGACCTGCACGATATTGGGATGTTGAAGCATGGCGGCGGTGTGCGCCTCGCGCAGGACATCCATGATGTCGCTGGCGGGCATGCCGGCACCGTTGATAAGGGGGATGCGCTTAATGGCGACGCGGCGGCGCAGGTGCGTGTCGCGGCAGATCTCGATGGAGCCAAAACCGCCGGTCGCAAGTGTCTCGAGCGGCTGGTACCGCTTGAGCAGTTCGCGAGAGCTGGTGCCCTCCAAAGGAACGTCCGGCGAGAACCGGGCGGTATGTTGCGAGAAAAGCGGCATGGCCAACCCTCGTGCGTTTAAAGTTCGTTTGCGAGTGGCGGGCGCGGAGCCGAGCCGTTCGCGGTGGCATAGATGCTGCTAGTGTAGCACGCTCGGGCGCATGGTGAAGGTAGCGGGGCGAGGTGGCCTGTCTGGCTCGGCCTTAGCGCTTCTTCTTGTTCTTCTTCTGCTTGCGCTGCTTGCCCTTGGTCTCCTGGGGCTTGTCGCCCTGTTTGGCTTCGGCAGCGGCCTTTTCGGCCTTCATCTTCTTGCGTTTGGTCTCGATGCGCAGCTTTTTGTTGATGCGCGCCTTGAGGAAGGAGCCAAACTGCTCGGCATCACCACGCACAAAGGTGTCCTTGGGGATCGTCACGCCCTGGTCGGCGAACATGGCCACAAAGATGCGCTCGCTGTCGAGCACGTGGTCGAGCTTCTCAAACGGGAAGAACTGCGACTTGCCGCTCTTGCCCCATACCATCAGACCGTCCTCGTTAACGGCGACGCGGCGATAGCGGCCGCCCATGGACTCGTCGGCCTCGACGGCATCGATAAAGTCGCGGGCAAGGGTGTGGTGCAGATTTTTGCTCCACCAGGCCAAAAAGGCGCCGAATACGATCAGGACGACACCGAACTTGATCCAGTTGCCGCCGGCCACTAGCATGCCGATGCCGATGAGCGCGGCAATTGCCGCGGCGACATACAGCGAGCCGCGACGCCTGGGCGAGGCGACCAGGCGCGCAAAGTCGGTGACGAGGTCGTTTTCGTACTGATACTCGTTGAGGTACAGGATGCCGTCGTCGGCTGCGGCCTGCTTCTCGAGCGCGACCTCGACCTGGTCGGCTGCTTCGGAGGGAACGAGGTTGCTCTCTGCGTCTGCCATGCTCTTTGGACTCCTATCGCGGCGGGCTCGCCGTACGGGTTATTATGGATGCAGTATGCCGTGCGACCGCATGGCCGCCGCGGCAACAAGACTCAGTATACCCGGGGGAGCACCCATGGAATCGTTGTACCGAAAGTATCGCCCGCTCACCTTCGACTCCGTGGTGGGCCAGCAGCATATCGTCTCGACGCTCGAGCACGCCATTACCGAGGGGCGCCTGTCCCACGCGTACCTGTTCTGCGGACCGCGCGGCACGGGCAAGACCACCATGGCGCGCATTTTGGCCAAGGCGCTGCTGTGCCGCAATGCCGAGGCGGCGCGCGCCGAGGGTGCAAGCGGCTGCATGCCCGACGGCACCTGCGAGGAGTGTGAGCTCATTGCCGAGGGCAACCACCCCGATGTCTACGAGCTCGATGCCGCAAGCCGTACCGGCGTAGACAACGTACGCGAGGAGATCATCAACTCCGTTAACTTTGCCCCGGTGCGCGGCAAGTACAAGATCTATATCATCGACGAGGTCCACATGCTCACGACGGCGGCGTTTAACGCGCTGCTCAAGACGCTCGAGGAGCCGCCGGCGCACGTGATCTTTGTGCTGTGCACCACCGACCCGCAAAAGATTCTGGAGACCATCCTTTCGCGCTGTCAGCGCTTCGATTTCCACCGCATCGGTAACGAGGATATCGAGCGCCGCCTGGCATACGTGTGCGAGCAGGAGGGCTTCGACTACGACGACGAGGCGCTTGCCATCGTGGCGCGCCATGCCAAGGGCGGCATGCGCGATGCGCTCTCCACGCTGGAGCAGCTGAGCGTTTTTGGCAACGGCGCCGTGCATGCGGACGATGCCCGCTCGCTTTTGGGCGAGGTTTCGGACCAGATCCTGGGCGAGTTTGCCCGCGCCATTGCCGATCGCGATGTTGCCGAGCTATATGGACTGATCCGTGCGCAGGTCGAGGAAGGAAACGACCTGCTGGAGCTGACGCGCGACCTGGTGGCGCATGTGCGTGACGTGTACGTTGCCTGCGTTGCCGGTGCCCGTGCCGAGCTGTTTGAGGGCGGCTCCGAGCAGGCCGAGGCGCTTGCTGCCGAGGCCGCTGCCTTTGGCGAGCATCCTGCCGACCGCCTGGCCCGTGTGCTGACAGTGCTCGACGATGCCGCGCTGGAGATGAGGGGCGCGAGCGACGTGCGCCTGGTGCTTGAGATTGCCTGCACGCGTCTGGCACGTCCCGAGGCTGATTTAACGATTGAGGCATTGGCCGAGCGCGTGGCACGCCTGGAGGCCATGATTGCCAACGGCGCCGTGCCGGCGAGCGTGGCTGCTGCTCAGGCCGCCGCGCCTGCAGCATCCGTACCCGCTGCTGCCCAACAGCCGACGCTCATTTCGGGCGCTCGTGCTGCCGCTCCGGCGGCATCCGCTGCCCCCGCTGCTACGTCCGCGCGCCAGGGCGGTATGCCTTGGGACCGCGGCGCTGCTGTTCCGGCTGCCCAGCCTGCGACCAAGTCCGCGGCTCCTGCGCCGGCGCCCAGACCTGTAACGCCTGCACCTCAGCCCGTTGCGGCTCCGGCTTCCGCGCCTGCTGCATCGACCGTGTCGGTGTCCAAGCCCAACAACGCCGCCCAGGTTGCCGCCGCCGGTGCTGCCGAGACCCCCGCGGTTGAGGACGCCGGCGAGCTCCAGCGCAAATGGGCCGAGGTCGTCGAGCGCGTCAAGGCTCGTCAGGCCTCCTACGCAGGGCTTTTGCTCAACGCCCGCGCCACGGCCGACGACGGCTCCAAGCTCACGGTCTCGTTCCCCGCGGGTTCGACTTTTGCCATCAAGATGCTCGGTCGCGCCGATACGCAGTCGGTGGTCCTGCCGACGGTCTGCGCGGTCTTCGGTCGTCGTACCGTCGACTATGTCCTGGATGGGGGTGGCACGCCGGCTCCTCAACATGAGGAGCATTCTCCATCTGCACGGGCTGCGGTATCTGCGGACCCGCAACCCGTGTCCTCGGTGCCCCCTGCATCCTCGAGCGCCAGCGCGACGCAGCCAAAAGCGGCGCCGGTAGCGGCACCGACCCCGTCGGCGCCTGAACCCGCTGCGCCCAAACCGGCTGCTCCGATCCCCGCGCCCAAGTCCGCTGCCGCGCCTGCGCCCAAGTCATCCGACCTGGCCAAGGCCCCTTGGCTGCGCTCCGACAACCCTGCCGGTGCTCCTGCCACGGGCAAGCTCCCGACCGAGCCCGCGCCCCGAGCGCCCGAGCGCGCGTCCGTCCCCATGGCTCAGCCGCCTGCGCAGGCTGCGCCATGGGAATCCGAGCAGGTGCCCTACGACGATGCTATGGTCGGTGGTTTTGCTGCCGATGCCGGCGGGGACGATCTGCCCCCGTTCGACGTGCCGGGTGCGGCGTCCGCGACCAAGGCCGCTGCTGTGGCACCCGCAGCCTCTGCAAACGACGACGTCCCCGCCGCTCCCTGGGAATCCAATCCCGGTGCTGGCAGCCCCTTCGGCCATCAGGG
>CABTZA010000031.1 GCA_902489225.1 uncultured Collinsella sp. | reverse complement strand
GCCGAGATCCGCGACGTCATGGCCTACCTCAAGATGATCGTGAACCCGGCAGACGATATGAGCGTCAAGCGCGTTATCAACACGCCGCGCCGCGGCATCGGCTCCACCTCGATCCAAAAGATTGAGCAGCTGGCGCGCGACAACCGTTGCTCGTTCTTCCAAGCCTGCGAGATCGCAACAGCCGAGACGGGCATGTTTAGCGCCAAGGTGCGCAACGGCCTGTCGAGCTTTGTGGCGCTGGTGCGCGAGGGTCGCCGCATGGACGGCGAGCTCAAGGACGTCGTCGAGATGATCGTCGATAAGACGGGCCTGCTGCAGGCTTTCCGCGCCGAGGGCACCATGGAGTCCGAGAGCCGCGCCGAGAACATCCAGGAATTCCTGGGCGTCGCCGCCGAATTTGAGGAGACGCACGAGGATATCGAGGGTACGCTCGAGAGCTTGGAAGAGCTGCGCGCGGCTGGCGTTGCCGATGTACCGGCCGGCGCCGAGTCCGAGCCCGTCGTGGTGAGCGCGCCTGCGCCTGAACCGGGGCCGTCTGCCCCGGCATCCTCGTTTGAGGCGCTCGTTGGCGCGCGTGATGCCGCGGGTTCCAATCCGCTCGATAGCCTGGCGGCCCCGGCGCTTTCTCCGCAGGATGCTCTGGCTGCCGCCATCGCGGGCAATGCCTATGCCGCGCCGACGGAGCTGCCCGCGGGTGCCGTGCATGCCGACGAGATTGAGCGCACCTATGGCCCGCTTACCTGCAAGGCGCTGCCCGCCCTCATGGAGTGGCTGGCCCTGCGTTCCGACCTGGATTCTCTTGCCGGCGAGACGCATGCCATTACCATGATGACTATCCACTCCGCCAAGGGCCTGGAGTTCCCTGCGGTCTTCGTTGCCGGCATGGAGGAGGGCATCTTCCCGCACGTGCACGACTTTGGCGGCAGCGACGATCCGGGCAAGCTCGAGGAAGAGCGTCGCCTGGCCTACGTTGCCATCACGCGTGCCCGTAAGCGACTGTTCTTGACCTATGCGGCCACACGTCGCACCTACGGTTCGACCTCTGCCAACCCGCGCTCGCGCTTCCTCAACGAGATTCCGTTTGAGGATATCGAGTTTAGCGGTATCGGCTCTGCCGGTTTTGAGGGCACGGGCTGGGAGAAGCGCGGCGACCGTCACGGCACCTTTGGCTCGGGCATGGGCTCGGACATGTATGGCGGCAAGGTGTTTGGCTCGCATACGCGCTCGACCGGCGGTTCCGGTTCGCGCGGCGGATCGAGCTTTGACGATTTCTTTGGCGGCAGCAGCTACGGGACCGAGCGCCATCGTGGGGTTTCGCCCGATGCCGGCCGTGTTGCCTCGACCTTTGGCTCGGGCGCGCCGCGAGCCAAAAAGCCCTCGTCCAAGGTGTCCCCGACGGTGGAGCGCAAGGTCGATCGCGCCAGCGCATCGCAGGACTTTGCCGCGGGCGATACCGTGAGCCACAAGACCTTTGGCACGGGTACCGTGATCTCGGTCGCTGGAGACATGATCGAGGTCCAATTCGAAAAGACCGGCCAGACCAAAAAGCTAATGAAGGGCTTTGCGCCGATCGTTAAGCTGAATGCCTGACTGCGAGGTTGACCGGGCGCGCCGGGGGCTTTGGTCGCCTGCTCGGACAGTCCTGCTCGCACGGAGAGCACATTAAGTGCTCTCCGGCTCGTGCGGAACTCGCGATCGACCAAAGCCCCCGGCGCGCCCTCTTCCTTGTGGCGTTTTGGCCTGCAGCTTGCGAACGTTGCTTTGCCCGTTCGCTTTTTGATCTGGAGAGCCGGGTGGGCTGATAGATAGATACGAGTAGGGGCTCTCCCGTACATGGACGGGAGAGCCCCTTGTTGCGTTTGGGTTGTTGGTGCGACCTAGAGATGCGAGATGATCAGTTCCATCTTGCCTTCAAGTTCGATCTGGTCCACGGTGCTCGGGGCCAGCAGGTGGCTTCCCTTGTGGACGGGGTCGCCGCAGACGGTGCCTTTGCCGTCGATGACCGACAGGCACATGAAGGGCCAGCGCTGGTCGATGGTTTTGCTGCCGTCGACGCGCACGCGATCGACGGTGTAGCAGGGGTTGGACTCGAGCTCGGTCACGCCGTCCACCTCGGGCGCGGTCACCGTGCCGTCGGTCGGAGCCTGAGCATCAAAGTCGATGCAGTCGAGGCTCTGCTCAATGTGCAGTGGGCGCAGCTTGCCGTCGGTGCCGGGACGGTCGTAGTCGTACAGGCGATACGTCACGTCGCTCGACTGCTGCGTCTCCAGAATCAGCGTGCCGGTCTTGATGGCGTGAACGGTGCCGGAGTCGATTTGGAAAAAGTCGCCCTTGTGGATCGGCAGCACGTTGAGCATGTCGTCCCAGCGACCCTCTTCGATCATCTGCGCGGCCTCGGCACGGTCATGTGCGCGCTGGCCGACGATGATCGTGGCGCCGGGCTCGCAATCCAGCACGTACCAGCACTCGGTCTTGCCCAGGCTACCGTTCTCATGCTCGGCGGCGTACTCGTCGTTGGGGTGGATCTGGATCGACAGGTCGTCCTTGGCGTCCAGAATCTTAATGAGCAGCGGGAACTCCTTGCCCTCGCAGTTGCCAAAGAGCTCGCGATGCTCGGCCCACAGCCACGACAGCGTGTGGCCGGCGTACGGACCCTCGGCAATCTGGCAATCGCCGTTGGGGTGCGCCGAGATGGCCCAGCACTCACCGATGGGACCCTCGGGAATGTCATAGCCAAAGACGGTCTCCAGCTGGCGGCCGCCCCAAATCTTCTCGTGGAAGATCGGCGTGAGTTTAATCAAATCGGACATGTGCATACCCCCATCAGGTTGTGCAGGCACCTCGCGAAAAACGGCTCAAAGCGAGCGCCTGCCGGATTACAAACTTAAGCCAACGTTACGTTGTGCAGCTCAAAGCGGTCGCCCACGTTGCGCGAAATCGAGTACTCAAACGCGGCGCCGCTGTCCAAAAAGCCAATCTGGTTGAGCTCGAGCAGGGGAGAGCCGGGCTTGGTGTTCAGGCGCTTGGCCTCTTCCTCGGTTGCCGCCACGGCACGAATGGTGCGGTGGAAGCTCGAGATCTTAAGCCCGCATTGCTCGCGGATATAGCTGTAGACCGACGCGTACAGGTCCTTTTTCTTCAGGCCCGGGATCAGCTCGAGCGGCATATAGGTGTACTCGATAACGATGGGCAGGCCATCGACCTCGCGTACGCGCACGATGTGATAGGCAAAGTCGTCTTCGGCCATTCCCAGCTGGGAGGCAACCTCTGCCGGCGGATTGACGATCGAGAAATCGTAGACCACCGAGGCAACCTTCTCACCGCGATGCTCGTAGGTAAAGCCCTGCGCGCGGTCGTTTCTGCCTTGGAAAAACGCTTTGCCGGGAAGCCCCGCGGTGTCCTTGACGTAGGTGCCCGATCCGCGACGGCTCGTGACCAAGCCTTCCTCGGTAATTTGCTCAATTGCTCGTTTGACGGTGATCTTGGAAACGCCATACAGCTCGCAGAACTCAACGACAGTGGGTAGCTTGTCGCCGGGCTTAAGGGCGCCATCCTCGATACTGCGACGAATATCCGCAGCTATTGACTCATATTTGGGAATCATGGAACCCCCTTTCTAACATGAATGCCTGTAAAAGAAAGTATACCTACTATAAAAGCATCTATATGGCTTTAATCAAAGAAGGTCGAGAAAGAAAAACAAAAAAGACGCTTTACATAAAAAATTAGAGCACTATAGTTATAGATAACAAGCGAGATGCATGAGCATCGCCTGTACCGCTTGGAGACGGATTTGTTTTGGTGGGTCGGATATCCGGATAACCGGTGCGCGCCCGCGCCGGATTACCCGCCAAAGCAAACCCGCCTCCAATCGGAGGCTCAAAGACACGAAAGCGAGGACTTCGATGGCACAGTATCAGCTGCCCAGCGACTTTTTCTTTGGCGCGGCCATGTCCGGTCCGCAGACCGAGGGCCAGTGGAACCAGGGCGGCAAGCTCGAGAACCTGTGGGACACCTGGTCCATGCAGGATCTGGGCTCGTTCTATAACCGCGTGGGTTCCTATGCCGGTAACGACTTTATGGCCAAGTACAAGGACGACCTTCGCATCATGAAGGACCTGGGCCTGGATACCTATCGCACCTCCATCCAGTGGAGCCGCCTGCTCGATGCCGACGGCAACCTCAACGAGGAGGGTGTTGCGTGGTACCACGAGCTGTTCCGCGCTTCCCGCGAGGCAGGCCTGGAGCCGTTCGTCAACCTTTACCACTTCGATATGCCCACCTATCTCTTTGACCGTGGCGGTTGGGAGAGCCGCGAGGTCGTCGAGGCCTACGCGCATTACGCCGACGTCGCCTTCCGCGAGTTCGGTCAAGAGATCAAGTACTGGTTTACCTTTAACGAGCCCATCGTCGAGCCCGAGCAGCGCTACCAGGAGGGCGTGTGGTTCCCGCAGCTCCACGACTTCAACCGTGCTCGCACCGTGCAGTACCACATTTCGCTGGCGCACGCGCTGGCTGTTGCCAACTATCGCAAGGCCTATGACAAGGGCGCCGTTCGCGCCGATGCCAAGATCGGCATGATCAACTGCTTCACCCCGGTCTACACCAAGGAGAACCCCAGCGAGGCAGACCTCGAGGCCGTGCGTATGACCAGCGGCATCAACAATCGCTGGTGGCTCGACCTTATCACCAAGGGCGAGCTTCCCGCCGACGTGCTCGACAGCCTGGCCGAGGGCGGCGTCAAGCTTCCGTTCCGCGCCGGTGACCAGGAGATCCTCAAGCAGGGCGTCGTTGACTGGCTTGGCTGCAACTACTACCATCCCACGCGCGTCCAGGCGCCGGCGAGCAAGATCGACCAGTACGGTCTGCCGCACTTTGCCGACGAGTACGTGTGGCCCGATGCCGTCATGAACAAGAGCCGCGGCTGGGAGATTTACCCGAAGGGCCTCTACGACTTTGGCATGGACTGCGCCAAGAACTATCCCGATCTTGAGTGGTTCGTCTCCGAGAACGGCATCGGCATCATGGACGAGTACAAGAATCGTGACGCCGAGGGAACCATTCAGGACGACTATCGCGTCGACTTTGTGCGCCAGCACCTTGAGTGGGTCGCCAAGGCCATTGACGAAGGGGCCAAGTGCCGCGGCTACCACTACTGGGCCGTCATTGACAACTGGTCCTGGGCAAATGCCTTCAAGAACCGTTATGGCTTTGTCGAGGTCGACCTCATGGACGGCTATCAGCGCCGTCTTAAGAAATCGGCAGCTTGGCTCAAGCAGGTCGCCACGACCCACGTGGTGGATTAGCGATCGGGCGCTCAGCCCCAAAACGGGCGCTCAGCCCCTGCGCAAACGCGCAATAACATTGGCACATCTGGTGGCAGAGGGCGACAGACCACCGTGCACATAGGAAAAGGCCGGATTTGAAAGTTAGGAGCAATCATGGCCAGTGACAACGGAAAGAGCTTCCTCGACAAATTTGCCGAGGTCTCTGCGAAGGTGGGAAACCAGGTTCATCTGCGTTCCCTGCGCGATGCCTTCGCGACCATCACGCCGCTCTATATCCTTGCGGGTATCGCGGTTCTTATCAACAACGTCGTGTTCCCTCTGTTCCCGCTCGATGCGGCGGGCCTCGCCAACCTCCAGACCTGGGGCTCGGCAATCACCCTGGGCACCCTTAACGTGTCCGCCATTATCCTGGCCGGTCTGATTGGCTACAGCCTCGCCAAGAACGAGCGTTTCGATAACCCGCTTGCCTGCGTGGTTGTCGCTATCTCTGCCTTCGTCATCATGATGCCGCAGCAGATCACCGCAACCCTTGCCGCCACGAGCCCGCTTCTCACCGACAAGATCACCTCCGCCGAGGTCACCGGTGCCCTTTCGACCGCCAACACCGGTACCAACGGCCTGTTCTCGGCCATCATCATCGCCCTGCTCTCCACGACGCTCTTCATCAAGATCTCGGGCGTCGAGAAGCTCAAGGTCAAGCTGGGCGAGGGCGTACCTCCTGCGGTCTCCAACTCCTTCAACGTCATGATCCCAATGCTGCTCAACCTCTCGATCTTCGCTATCGCCTCGGCCCTGCTCGCCGTCTGCGCCGGCACCGACCTGTGCACCATCATCTCCACCTGCATCTCCAACCCGCTCAAGAGCATCATGAACGCCGGTCCGTGGGCTGTCATCCTCATCTACACCCTCGCCAACCTGCTGTTCTGCGTTGGTATTCACCAGTCCACCATCTCGGGCGCTACCGTCGAGCCGATCCTGACCATGCTCATCGTCGACAACATGGCTACCTTTGCCGCCGGCGGTACCATCCAGCCCGATCACTACATGAACATGCAGATCGTCAACAGCTTCGCCCTCATCGGCGGCTCGGGCTGCACCCTCATGCTGCTGCTCGACACCTTCCTGTTCTCCAAGAACAAGGCCTCCAAGACCGTTGCCAAGATGGCCATTCTGCCTGGCCTGTTCAACATCAACGAGCCGGTCATCTACGGTTATCCCATCGTGTACAACCTGCCGCTCATGATTCCGTTCGTGCTTCTTCCCGACCTGTTCATCGGTGTCACCTATGGCCTGACCTGCGCTGGCATCATCAGCCCCTGCATCGCTCAGGTGCCTTGGACCATGCCGCCCGTCATCAACGCCCTGCTTGCTACGGGCTTTGACTGGCGCGCCGGCGTGTGGCAGGCTCTGGAGCTGGTCATCGGCATGGCTGTCTACCTGCCCTTTATGAGGATCTCCGAGAAGGCCATCGCCAAGCAGGAGGCCCTCGCCGAGCAGAACGCCTAGCGTTTGTCCATTCCACCCTTGCGGGTACCGATGCTTGGTACCGGTACCCGTATCTCCTTTTTTGCCTAAACGTGCAAAACAGGGGAAAGATAACCACAAGGATTTATCCAGTTTGTCGTCTGCGCGCCGCGCAGTTATAAGGAGGAAACCATGAAGAAGATCATGCTTTGCTGCAATGCCGGCATGTCCACGAGTCTGCTGGTCCAGAAGATGCAGTCCGAGGTCGAGAGCCGTGGTCTGGACATCGAGGTCGAAGCCCGTCCTATGAATGAGGCCCACGATCACCTGGACGAGTGCGACATCCTGCTGCTCGGCCCGCAGATCGGCTACACCAAGGGCGACTTTGAGAAGGAGGCCGCCGGCCGTTTCCCGGTCGAGGTCATCAACATGGTCGACTATGGCCGCATGAACGCCGCCGGCATCATCGACCACTGCGTCAGCGTGATGGGCTAGGTGCAGCGCATGGAGGATATGAACGAACTGCAGATGACCTGCTTCGAGATCATCAGCTACGTCGGTACCGCCAAGAGCATGTACATCAACGCCGTGCAGAAGGCCAAGGAGGGCGATTTCGACGCCGCCGAGGAGCTCATTAAGCAGGGCGACGAGGCCTATAACGGCGGCCACGATGTTCACATGGGACTTCTTAAGAAGGAGGCCAATGGCGAGCGCAACGGCGAGGCCCCGCTGATTCTGCTGCACGCCGAGGACCAGATGGCCGGCACCGAGACCATGCGCGTCATGGCCACGGAGCTCATTGAGGTCCACAAACAGCTACAGGCACTCAAGGCCTAGCTGGCGTTTTCGCCGCGACGGATCGTGCGGTTCGCATACAATCCAGTCCCTTTTGCAGGCGCCGGGAGTCTCCCTCTCCCGGCGCTTTTTGTTTGGCGAGTTGCTGAGCGTCATTGCTCGTTGAGCGGGCGGACGTTTCCCCAGATATAACCTGCCAAAACAAACCTGTCCCTTTTTGGTAGGTTTTTGCCTTGGGAGCGGTACCATACAGGCAATGTTTAAACGAGAAAGGTGGGCTCCCATGGAACCTAAACAGTACTACATCGGCATCGACGTCGGCGGCACTTCGGTTAAGGAGGGCCTGTTCGACGAGGACGGTAACCTGCTGGCCAAGGCCAGTGTGCCGACGCCTCCCATCGTTGATGCCGCAGGCTTTGCCGCGGTGACCGAGGCTATCGACCAGGTGGTCGCCAAGGCCAAGATTCCGCGCGCCTTTGTGGCAGGCATTGGCCTGGCCGTTCCGTGCCCCATCCCGGCATCGGGTGATGCCAAGGTCAAGGCCAACATTGCCATTAACCTGCCCGAGTTGAGGATCGCCATTCAGGAGCACTGCCCCGACGCGGTCGTTAAGTACGAGAACGATGCCAATGCCGCTGCCATGGGCGAGGCCTGGCTCGGCTCCGCCAAGGGCGTACAGAACGTGGTGATGGTCACCATCGGTACCGGCGTGGGCGGCGGCGTTATCGTTAACGGCGACGTGGTATCGGGCGTTGTGGGTGCCGGCGGCGAGATTGGCCACATGTGCCTGAACCCGGCTGAAGAGCGCACCTGCGGCTGCGGTGGCCATGGCCACCTGGAGCAGTATTCCAGCGCCACCGGCGTGGTGAGCAACTACCTTGCCGAGTGCAAGAAGGCGGGCGTCGAGCCCATTGAGCTCACCGGGCCTTCTGATTCCAAGGACGTGTTCCAGGCCTGCCGCGAGGGCGACAAGCTCGCGTTGGCAGCTGCCGATACCATGGCCGACTACCTCGGCCGCGCACTGGCGCTTATTGCCAACGTGGTTGATCCCGAGATGTTCCTCATCGGCGGCGGCGCCTCCGCCTCGGCCGATGTCTACCTCGACAAGGTTCGCGAGCACTTTAAGCAGTACGCGCTTTCCGCCTCGCGCGAGACGCCCATTAAGGTCGCTTCGCTCGGAAACGACGCCGGCATCATCGGTGCTGCCTACGTAGCCCTGCGCGCTGCCGGTAAATAGCTGGTGCAAGGGGGACAGGTTACATTGCACCAACATGGTGCAAAAGGGACAGCCTTGGCCCCCGTGCCTGCGCCCCAAAATATGCCGTGGCCCTTCCGTCTGCGAAGGCTCGGCATCGGCGTGCTACCATAGCTACGTCCAAGTACACATATCAAGTGGAGGATATCCATGGCAAACGTTCTTGTCTTTGGTCACCAGAACCCCGATAACGACGCCATCATGAGCGCCGTCGTCCTGTCCCAGCTGCTCAACCAGGTTGAGTATGCCGGCAACACCTACGAGGCCTGCGCCCTTGGTCAGCTTCCGGCCGAGTCCGCCAAGCTGCTCGCCGACGCTGGCATCGCCGAGCCCCGCGTGATCGAGTCCGTCGAGGCTGGTCAGCTCGTCGTCCTCACCGACCACAACGAGTCTGCCCAGTCCGTCGCCGGCCTTAAGGACGCCACGGTCTTTGGCGTTGTCGATCATCACCGCATCGGCGACTTCGAGACCGCCGGCCCGCTGCACTACATCTGCCTGCCCTGGGGCTCCAGCTGCACCATCGTCACCAAGCTCGCCGGCGTGCTCGGCGTTGAGCTTTCCGACGTCCAGGCCAAGCTGCTGCTCTCGGCCATGGTGACCGACACGCTCATGCTCAAGAGCCCCACCACCACCGATGTCGACCGCGCCGTCGCCGCCAAGCTCGGCGAGCAGGTGGGCGTCGACCCGGTCAAGTTTGGCATGGAGGTCTTCCTCACCCGTCCGTCCGGCTCCTTCACCGCAGCCGAGATGGTCGGCAACGACATCAAGATGTTCGAGCCTGCCGGCAAGAAGCTGCTCATCGGCCAGTACGAGACTGTCGACAAGAGCCGTGCGCTTGGCATGATCGACGAGATTCGCGAGGCCATGCGCGCCTACGCCGCCGAGAAGGGTGCCGACGGCATCGTCCTGTGCATCACCGACATCATGGAGGAGGGCTCGCAGGTCCTGCTCGAGGGCGAGACCGAGGCTGCTCAGAAGGGCCTGGGCATTGCCGACGAGCACGACGGCGTCTGGATGCCGGGCGTCCTCTCCCGTAAGAAGCAGGTCGCTGCCCCCATCATGGCCGCCTGCTAGGTTTAGTTGACCAAACGCCACGACCGGATCGCGGACGCCCCGCGCTCCGGTCGTTTTTTGTGCACGTCGCCGCGTCGTCTCTTGGACAGGCGTGCCCGTGCCGTTGAGCAAATAATGTTCAACCTGTGGTTCCGCTTTTCGGCCACGCTTGCGCGCTTGTCGTGCAGGGTAGGCTAGATGCAAGCGTAATACGTTAGAGCGCGGCGTCGCCACTTGGGCGGGCCGTGCTTTTTTAAGACGGGAGCTTTCCCGTGAAAGGAGCCGCCCATGGCAGCACCCGAGCAGCTGTTCAACGTCCGTGAGCGCAAGCGTTTTGAGCGCCACGACATTTGGGAGCGCATCACCGAGAACGGCACGATTTCCGCCGCCGTCATGGTCTTCGCCGCCATCGCCGCCGTCATTTGCGCCAACACCGATGCCTACGAGGCCATCCATCACTTTTTGGAGACCCCGCTGTATGTGGGTCTGGGCAACCTTGCGGCCGGTCTCACCGTTGAGCTTTTCGTCAACGACTTCCTCATGGCGATCTTCTTTTTGTTGGTGGGCATTGAGCTTAAGTACGAGATGACAGTTGGCGAGCTCAAGAACCCGCGCCAGGCTATGCTTCCCATGCTGGCGGCCGTGGGCGGCGTCGTCGTTCCCGCCTGCATCTATCTGATCTTTAACCATGCCGGCGCGCACAACGGCTGGGCCATTCCCATGGCAACCGATATTGCCTTTGCGCTGGGCGTGCTGTCGCTTTTGGGCAACCGCGTGCCCAACGGCGTGCGCGTGTTCTTCTCGACGCTCGCCATCGCCGACGACCTCATCTCCATCGCCGCCATCGCCATCTTCTACGGTCAGAGCCCCAATCCGTTTTGGTTGGGCGCCGCCGCGCTTGTGACCTGTGCGCTCGTGTGGCTCAACAAGACGCAGCATTACCGCCTTGCCCCGTATTCGGTACTGGGCCTGCTGTTGTGGTTCTGCATGTTCAAGAGCGGCGTGCACGCTACGCTTGCTGGCGTCATCCTGGCCTTCACCATCCCGGCCAAGTGCGGTGTTAAGCTTGATAGCCTCACCGATTGGCTGGGCGAGTGCTTGCCGCTGCTCGATGACCGCTACGACGACGAGGCGCACATCCTGGGCCAGCATGACTTTACCGTCTCGACCACCAAAGTCGAGCGCGTCATGCACCGCGTGACCCCGCCGCTCATCCGCATGGAGCGCCTGATCTCCACGCCGGTCAACTTTGTGATCCTGCCGATCTTTGCGTTCGTCAACGCACAGGTTCGCCTAGTGGGCGTGGACATGAGCACGCTGCTCACCGACCCGGTGACGCTCGGCGTGTACTTTGGCATGCTGCTGGGTAAGCCGATCGGTATCTTTGGCATGACGTTCGCCTTGGTCAAGCTCAAGGCCTGCGAGCTGCCGCACAATGTCAACTGGCATATGATTGCCGGCGTGGGCATTCTGGGCGGTATCGGCTTTACCATGTCGATTCTCATCAGCGGCCTCGCCTTCCCGACGGCCCAGTTTGAGGTTCTGGCTGCCAAGGCCGCTATTCTCGCCGGCTCTGTCACCGCGGCCGTACTTGGCATGATCTACATGAGTGTGATCTGCAAGCACCCCGCGCCCAAGAACGAGTAGGCGCGTAGAAACAGACGCCAGAGCCTGCTCGAGCGCGTGTAAAACGCGGTTTTGAGTGGTACTTGCCACCTGCCGGACACCCCAGTGGCCAAAAAACGCCGTTTGTGAGTACTGTCACAAACGGCGTTTCATTTTAGGCGCGAAAAATAATGTACAAATCTATTCTGTCTGTGCATTAACGATTGCGTGGCTGGACGAAAAATGCTGATGCATCCTTCCAAAACCGGACACAAAAGGCCAAGACTGGCCTTTTTAATTCAAAATCGCTGTTACTAAAAAAGTAACAGTACTCATATTTGCTATTTTTTGACCACAGGCCCCAATGACTAGGTTTATTCCACGGTGCCGTAGATGGCGCCCCAGCCGTGGGCGGCCAAGGCGGAGTTGAGCTGGTCGCAAAGTGACTGGCGGTCGTAATAGCCGGGCGGTAGCAGGTTCACGATTTCCATGAGATCGGGCGCCAGGTCCAAGATTTCGGCCTGTACGATCAGATCCAGGCGGTCGATGGCGTGGCGGTCGTAAAACAGTCCGTCGACCAGGCGCTGAAGGTCGCCGAATTCCTCGGTCTGGAACGATCCGTACTCCATAGTGCCTCCTTGGGCGCTTCATGCCGGCATGCGCGGCGATTCGTAATTCATTGCGATGGACTTAATCTATCACGGCTTCATAACGTTGCGACGGTGGCGGTCTATACTTAGAAGAATTGCAACGTACCGCTTCGTGAAAGGTCGCACCCATGCAGACGATCTACCAGAAGATGGAAACCACCGAACTCGATGCCGCCATCGAGGCGCTCAAAGCCGAGGTCGCCGAGGTCAAGGCCAAGGGCCTGGCGCTCGACATGGCCCGCGGCAAGCCGTCGCCCTCCCAGGTGGACATCTCTCGACCCATGCTCGATATCCTCAATGCCGATGCCGATCTGCACGACGGCAACGTCGATTGTTCCAACTACGGCTGCTTTGAGGGCATTCCCTCGGCACGCAAGCTGGCAGGGGAGTTCCTGGGCTGCCCCGCTGAGCAGACACTCGTGCTGGGCTCGTCGAGCCTGCTGATCGAGCACGACATCGCCGGCATGTTCTGGCGCTGTGGCTCGTGCGGCAGCGAGCCCTGGGAGGCTTACGAGGCAGCGCACGACGGCAAGAAGGTCAAGTTCCTGTGCCCGGTTCCCGGCTACGATCGCCACTTTGGCATCACCGCCGACTTGGGCATCGAGAACGTTCCCGTCGCGATGACCGACAACGGCCCCGATATGGACGAAATCGAGCGCCTGGTTGCCGCCGACGATTCCATCAAGGGTATATGGTGCGTGCCCAAGTATTCCAACCCCACGGGCATCACCTTTAGCGAGGACACTGTGCGTCGCCTGGTCGAGATGCCCACGGCCGCGCCCGATTTCCGCATCTTCTGGGACAACGCCTACTGCGTGCACGACCTGTACGACGAGACCGATGAGCTCGCAAACATTTTTGACCTCGCTCGCGCGGCGGGCACCGAGGACCGCGTGGTGGCCTTTGCCTCGACGTCCAAGATCACCTTCCCGGGCGCCGGCATCGGCTTTATCGGTGCGAGCCCCGCGGTCATCGCCGAGTTCTCCAAGCGCCTGAAGGCCGGCCTCATCAGTGCCGATAAGCTCAACCAGCTGCGTCACGTGCGCTTCCTTCCCACCATCGAGGCGGTCAAGGAGCACATGAAAAAGCATGCCGAGTTTTTGCGCCCGCGCTTTGAGGCCGTTGAGCGCAAGCTCACCGAGGGCTTGGGCGATACGGGTTGCGCTACTTGGACGCACCCCCGCGGCGGCTACTTTGTAAGCTTCGATGGTCCCGAGGGCTCGGCCCAAAAGGTCGCCGCGCTCTGCGCCGACCTGGGCGTCAAGCTCACACCGGCCGGCGCCACTTGGCCCTATGGCAAGGACCCGCGCGACACCAACATCCGCATCGCGCCGAGCTATCCCACGGTCGAGGACCTGGAGGCCGCGCTCGATGTGCTGGTGCTGGCCGTTAAGCTCGTCGCTGCCGAGCTTGCGCGTGCCGAGCGCGCCTAACGCGCGGCTTCCCGTACTATCCGCACTTTCGATACGTAAAGGAGCGTATACATGGATTTGGGTATTTCCACCAACCCCACGCCAGAGCTCTACACCATTAAGGTAACCGGCGAGATCGATATCTCTAACGCCGATAGCCTGCGTAATGCCATCGACCTGGCGCTCGAGCAGCCCACTGAGGCCGTTGAGCTCGATTTTGCCCAGGTGAGCTACATCGATTCGACGGGCATTGGCGTGCTTGTGGGCGCCGCGCACCACGCGGTCGACCACGGCAAGCGTTTTAGCTGCACCAATGTGCAGCCCCCGGTAATGCGCGTGGTTCAGCTGTTGGGTGTCGACCAGGAGATTTCGATCACCGCTGCATAATCTTTGCCCCCAAAAGGGCGTGCCGTTTGGCATATGTTTGTGATGCGCTCGGACGTTTTGGCGTCCGGGCGCTATACTTGACCGAATGAATAGACGAGTTCCGGCCGAATGGCGCGGTGCGGGCTCGACTCACATCGAGCCTTGGAGGTATGTGTGTTTGGTATTGGAGAGGGTGAGCTCGCGATCATCGTGGTCTTCGGCTTTTTGCTGTTTGGCCCGGATAAGCTCCCACAGATGGGCCGCACGATCGGCCGTGCCATCCGTCAGTTCCGCGAGACGCAGGAAAAGATGACGGCCGTTGTTCAGTCCGAGATAATCGATCCGGTGAGCGAGGCCGCGTCGGCCCCGGTCAAGCCCAAGAAGGCTGCCGTCGATGACGATTCCGATGCGGACAAGGATGCCGCCGAGACGGCAGCGCCCGCCAAGAAGGAGACCTTTGCCGAGCG
>CABTZA010000030.1 GCA_902489225.1 uncultured Collinsella sp. | reverse complement strand
GAGATGGTAATGGTGCGGGCGTCTTTATCAAAGGAGACGCGAATAGCCAGGTCGCCCTGGTCGAGCTTGACGCTCGGGTCCTGCAAGCTCTTAAAGTTGAGCTTGTCGACAGCATCGCTCGCGTTGGAGATAAGCTCGCGCAGGAAGATTTCTTTATTGGTGTAGATGGAATTGATCATAAGGTCGAGCAGTTTTTTGCTCTCGGTCTTAAATTGACGCATGTGCAGTCCTTTCGCGCTACCCTTGCCCGCAAAAACGGCCCGGTTGCCCGAGCCGCATTGCAGACCTGCTATGTTCAGACTTAGATTTTATAACCCATTAGCGCGCATATATACATACGGAATCGAAAAACTGTATGTTGGAACACCCATGCGTCGATTGCCAAGGAGCGTCCCCAACTGCCAGCAGAAAAGGAACGTCCCTATCTGTCGCCCATGCGCTTGGCCATCCAGACATGGGGTTGGCCCTCGTCTTCGTAATCTACCGGGGCAATTTGCGTGTAGCCCGCCTTTGCATAGAGCGGCAGCACGTATTCCTGCGCATGCAGCTTAATAAGCTTAGCGCCGGCATCGCGTGCACACGAAGCACTGGTCTCGACGATCGCACTCGCCAGTCCGCGACGACGCATGCTCGGCAGCACAGCCACGCGCCCCATAATGTAGGCCTCCCCCGCCGCAACGCCTTCGTCCATGTCGCATGCCGGCAACACCGGGGCCTCTGCGTCAGCCACGCGCTCAAGCTCTTCGGGAAACACGCGCGAGCAACCGGCAAGCTCGCCGTCTACATAGAGCGTCACATGAATGCAGTTCTGATCCTCGTCGATAGCGTCGAACTCATTCTCGTAGCCCTGCTCGTCCATAAAAACGACGCGGCGCACCAACGCCGCGTCATCAAAGCATCCCGTCTTAAGTTGAATATCCATGGCTGCCCCTTCATTCAATGCGAACGTTAGGGACAGATTTTAGCGAAAATGAGCTCCGCGTACGCTAAACTTCGCGCGAGCCTTCGCCAGGCAGTCGTAATGACCCACGTTATGGGCATCGCTCGCGATGAAGCTGTACAGGTTCTGATCGAACAGGCGCTGTGCCGGCTTTTTCTCGCGACCAAAGCGACCGCCGGCAATAAAGTCCGCCGAAGCCTGCAGCTTGCAGCCCATATCGACCAGGCGCTCCGCCACGCTTACATCCTTTTGAACCGCACGATAGCGCTCAGGATGAGCGATGATCACCTGGTAGCCACGGCACTGCAAATCGTAAATCGTGTTCTCGTACTCTCTAAACGCATACGCATCGGCATGTGTCGAAAGCTCGAGCAGAAACTCGTTGGTTCCATCGAAATGCAAGTGCTCCGCGGCATCGATACCAAGTTCAACGAGCTTTCGATGGTTGACCTCGAAGCCCATCTGGAGCGGAAAACCGTCAGCGTTATCACGCAGCAGCTCAAAGGCATCCCACATCTTGTCGTAATCAAAATAGGGATCACGGCAGTGAGGAGTGCAAACGATTCTGGTTACACCGGCCCGCTTGGCAGCCTCGAGCATCGCCAAGCTCTCATCGAGATCGGCGGCGCCGTCGTCTACACCCGGCAAGATATGGCAATGAATGTCACGCATAGGTCAGCCTTAATCAACTAAACGTTTGCTCGGTTGGTGAAGATGCCCTTTTTGGAAGTCCCCTGATCGTCGGAGCCCTTCTTAACCTTCTTACCGTCCTTGGTGTAGTAGGAGTAGTAGTACTCGCTGGTCTCGGTCTCGCAGTAGTTCATGACGGTACCGATGAGCTTGACCTTCTCGGACTTCTTAAGCTGGCCGATAGCGTTGAGTGCCTCCTCGCGCTTGGTGAAGTCCTCGCGCACCACGAACAGCGTACCGTCGGTCAGGCTGGCAATCTCGGCAGCATCGATGAAGGTGCCGACCGGGGGAGCATCAAAGATGACGTACTGGAACTTGGCGGACAGTGCCTTTACCAACTTGGCAAAGCGGTGAGAGACGATGATGTCGGCAGGATTGGGAATATGCGGCTCGGCATCGAGGAAGTAGAAGTTCTTCTGACCCGTCTCGACAATTGCCTGGTCAATGGAGATCTGCTCGGAAAGGACCGCATAGAGTCCGCCGCGCGAACGAACGCCGAGCATATCGGAAAGGGACCTGCGGCGCATATCGGCCTCGACCAGGAGCACGGACTTGCCGCTCGTGGCGATAGCCTGGGCAAGGTTGATGGAAACCGTAGACTTGCCCTCGTTGGGAATCGAGGACGTGACGGTAATGGTGCGAATGGGGTCGTCCACGCTCGCAAAGCGGATGTTGGCCAGAAGGGTCTTGGCGGCATTCTGTACAACGAGCTTATCGGTGTTCTTTGCCTTAGCCATGCCTATTTACCACCTTTCATAGCCGGAATTCGGCCAACAACGGGAATGCCCAGGAGCTCTTCTGCCTCTTCGGCACCGCGGATGCGGGTATTGAGCATGTCTGCCAAAACGACATAGGCAACTGCGATAAAGATACCGGCGAGGAACGCGACAGCAACGTACAGCATACGCTTGGGACCGCTGGGGGCTTCGGGGGTCTTAGCCTCGTCGATAACGTTGATGCTCTGGGCAGCGCCGACGTTCTGAGCGACCGTACTCACCGAGCTGGCCATGGCCTTTGCGACCTTAGCCGTCTCCTTGGCATCGGTGCCGGTAACCGAAAGCGTAATGACACGCGTGGTGGTCTCGGAGGAAACAGACACCTTGTAGTCATCCAGATCGGTGAGGCCCAGTTCATTGGCTGCGCCGCTCTTAACGCTATCGCTATCCAGCAGCGTGGCGATATCGTTGGAAAGCATCTGACTCGCCGAGAGATCGTTGTAGCTCATCTGACCGCTATCGTCGGTCTTGGCGAGAATGTACATGCTCGTCGTCGCGGTATAGGTGTTGTCCATCGCAACGAAGGACACGATGCCCATGGCGATCGCGCAGACCACCGGAAGGGTGATGACCAGCTGAAGGTGCTTCTTCAGCAGCTGGAACAGTTCGAGAAGGGTCATGCAGCTTGCCTTTCATTTCCCCAGTTCGGATTGACAAAACTGTCCGTATGTTATCGCATCTTTTTACCGAGACCAAACTCTATACATAAGAAACAGGCTCTCCTGTAAAAATGTCGGAAGCAATCGTAAAATTGCACAACAACGCCGCACCCGAAAGTCAAATGCGGCGTCTGCATCAATATCTATGTTATATCGCTATGCGAATGGCTCGTCCTGCTGTATGGGAAACGTCACCGTAATGGTGGTTCCCACGCCCAACTCGCTCGACAGATCGAGCGTGGCGTGATGATACAGGGCCGCATGCTTGACAATGGCAAGCCCCAGACCGGTTCCGCCGCGTGCCTTGGACCTACTCTTGTCCACGCGATAGAACCGCTCAAATACCTTGCCCTGTTCTTCAGGCGCGATACCGATTCCCGTGTCGGCGACCGCAAGGAACGGATGGCCTTCGTCGTTGGTGCCGCACTGCAGCGTAACCGTACCGCCGGGTCGATTGTAGCGGATGGCGTTGCTTGCCAGATTATAGATGAGCTCGTCAATCAAGCGCGACACGCCCTCGATGACCACAGGCTTGGTCTCATGACTTATCGTCACATTCGCCTGACGGGCGACCTGTTCAAGACGCTGCTCGACCGCGTAGATGGCACGCGAGAGCTCAATAGGCTCCGTGGACCCAATGGGCACCGCCTCGCCCTCAGCTGCACGCTCGGCCTCGTCCAAGTTAGACAGCGTAAGGATGTCGTTGACGAGCGCTGCCAAGCGGCCCGCCTCACGATAGATGCGACCGCCAAAGTTGCGCAGGTCGTCCTCGCCCTCGACCATGCCGTTTGCAATGAGCTCAGCATAGCCCGAAATCGCTGTAAGCGGCGTCTTGAGCTCATGGGTGATATTCGCCGTGAACTCGCGGCGCATACGGTCGTTGTCCGCTAGCACCGCCATTTGGCGCTTGAGTTCCTGGCGCTGCGACTCGATACGCTCAAGCATGGGGACCATCTCGGCATAGGCGTGCTCATAGCTACGGCGTGGGTGGTCCAAATCCACCTCTTGCAACGGCGCGATGATGGCACGGGACTCGCGGCGCGCCATAAAAAACGAGAGCACCGCACCCGCTGCTGCGATAAGCAGCATCGGCGCCACCATCGACAGCAAAATCGCCGCAACGCCAGGCTGGGCCTGCGCCAAGCGGACAACCTGGCCGTTATCAAGGGCGACGGCGCGATACAGCATAATCTCGTCGAGCGTAGAGCTTGCGCGCTCCGCGGAACCCGAACCACTCTCAAAGGCCTCGATGACCTCGGGGCGATCGCCGTGGTTGGGCAGTGTGGAAGGCGACGCCTCGTTGTCGTAGGCAACCGATCCATCCTTGTTAATCAGCGTGATACGCAAGTCCTCACGATCGAGGCTACGCAAGAACGGGATGGGCTCCTGCTGCTCGTCGAGGGCGGCAGCAATGAGCTCGGTTTCCTGCGCCAGGTTGGCACTCGTGGCATCCGCCAAGGTGTTTTGCACAAAGAACGCACCCAGCACCGTAAACGCCACGATAACCGCCATGGCACAGACAAAGATCGTCACAAAAACGCGGTGCGACAGCGTATGTTTTCCCTGGGGGGCGAAGACCACGGGTTACTCCTCCGATGCGGTGGCCGCGGTGTCGTCACCTTCGGCACCATCACCGGCAGAAGGCTCGGCCAAGCGGTAGCCCACGCCGCGTACGGTCTCGATGGCGCTGGCATGCTCGCCCAGTTTTTGGCGAAGCGTCTGCACGTGCACGTCAACGGTGCGCGAACCGCCGTCGAAGTCCCAGCCCCACACGCTCTGCAGCAACGACTCGCGGGTAAAGACCACGCCGGGCTTGCGCATGAGGTACTCGAGCAGGTCGAACTCGCGCAGGGTGAGCTTAAGCGACTCGCCGGCAACGGTCACCTCGCGATGGCTGGGCGAGAGCACAATGTCGCCCACGCTGAGCACATCGCTTGCCTGTTTGACCATGCCGCCGCGACGCAGCAGTGCGCGGCAGCGGCTGGCGAGCTCCATGAGCGAGAAGGGTTTAGTCAGGTAATCGTCGGCACCGCCATCGAGCGCCATCACCTTGTCGAGCTCGGTGTCCTTGGCGGTAAGCATCATGATGGGCACCGTCGCCGTCAGGCGGTCGGCGCGGAGGCGGCGCATAATCGCCAAACCATCGGTATCGGGCAGCATGATATCGAGCAGCACAGCATCGGGCACCCGTCGCGCCACGGCGGCCTTAAACTCGCCGTCGCACGAAAAGCCCTCGGCCTCGATTCCCTGCTTGCGCAGCGCATAGACCGTCAGATCTCTGATGTTGTCATCGTCCTCGACGTAATAGATCATGTTGAACCCCTTTGCGGCCGACATGACCGCATCTTAACCCTAAAGGTGCCTGTACTAGATGGTATCAGCCAAAACGGCCCGTCAAATAATCCGCCGTGCGCGGATCGATCGGGTTTTTGAAGAGCTGGGCAGTGGGCGCATGCTCCACCAGCTCGCCCAGCAAAAAGAACGCGACCGAGTCGGAGATGCGCGCAGCCTGCTGCATGTTGTGCGTAACGACCACCAGCGTGCAGGTCTCCCTGAGCTCGCAGGCCAGCTGCTCCACCACCAGCGTCGATACGGGGTCGAGCGCCGAGGTCGGTTCGTCCATCAGCAGAATGTCGGGCTGCACGGCCAGCGCACGGGCGATGCACAGACGCTGCTGCTGGCCGCCCGAAAGGCCCAGACCCGATTCTTTGAGCTTGTCCTTGACCTCGTCCCACAGAGCGGCGCGTCGCAGGGAGTCTTCGACCAGCTCGTCGAGCACGACGCGGTCGCGCACTCCCATTCCGCGAGGACCGTAGGCGACGTTGTCGTAGATGCTCATGGGAAACGGGTTGGGGCGCTGAAACACCATGCCCACGCGCTGGCGCAAACGGCAGATGTCGTAATCGCCCAGGATATCTTGACCATCGAGCGCAATCTTGCCCTCGATTCGGCAGTCCTTGATGCCGTCGTTCATGCGGTTAAAGCAGCGCAGCAACGTGGACTTTCCGCAGCCCGAAGGCCCGATAAACGAGGTGATCTGCTTGTCGCGAATCTTGATATTCACGTCCTTGAGCGCATGATGGTCGCCATAGAACAGGTCGAGGCCCTCGACATCGATGCGCGTCGGCGAGGCGGCAAGATCCTCTGCCGTGGGGCGAGTCGCATCCCCAACCTCGCGCTCGTGCGCGGCCTCGGCCTGCGCTTTCATGAGTTCTTCAAGCTCCGTGGGCTCCACAGCCGCAGCAGCCGTCATACCGCATACCTCCACATCGATATCAATTCAGCAGTATCGATAGTAGAAATCGCGGCTCATATGCACGTGAGCGCATTGTCAAGTGTTTGTAAGGGCACGCTGACTATGCGGCGGGCAGCTCGATGGTGAATATCGTGTGTTCGGGCGTCGATTCACATGCAACGGTACCGCCGTGTGCCGCGATGATCTCCTTGGCAATAGCAAGGCCCAGACCGGCACCACCGCGATTGGTCGCACGCGCCGCATCCAGGCGATAGAACTTCTCAAAGATCACCTTGAGCTTAGCCGCAGGGATAGGATCGCCCTGATTGATAAAGCGAACGCGCACGCCGCCATCGTCTTGGCGCCCGGCCTCAATCGTGATAGTCGAGCCCTCATAGCTATAGGCGACGGCGTTTTTCATGATGTTGTTGAACACGCGAGCCATCTTGTCGCCATCCACGAGCACCGTCAGGTCCTCGTGGATATCAACTTGGGCTTCCTTATGCTGCTCGTTGAGGATGGGATAGAACTCGTCAGCCACCTGAGCCAGCAGCAACCCCAGATCAACATAGCCGCGCGTGAGCACGATATCGTGGAAGTCAAAGCGTGTGATATCGAAGAACTCTTCGATGAGTGCATCGAGCCGGTGCGCCTTGTCGAGAGCCACGCCCGTAAAGTGCGCACGTTGCTCAACCGGCAGCTCAGGAGCCTCTTGCAGCAGCGAAAGATAGCCCACCACACTGGCAAGCGGGGTGCGTAGGTCATGTGCCAAGTACGTGACCAGATCGTCCTTGCGATGCGACTCGTCACGCAAGGCCTGTTGCACCTTGCGCTCACGGTCACGCACGCGGTTAAGGGCGCCCTCGACCTCCAAGAAGTCGCCGTCGATGTTGTCCCAGGTGTCGGGGTGATCGATCAGGCGATCTTGAATACGAGCGGCCAGCACACAATCGGCATGCTGCTCGCCCTGTTCGTAGCCCTGGTAGTACAGGGCGCGGCCACACAAGAACAGCACGCACGCGGCAAGCGCCAGCACAAAGCCAAGCATGTTGAATACAAAGCCGGCATCGAACAGCACCGGCCCTTCGATGCCGCCGAGCGCCATGGCGCCAATCGCCAACGTCATGGCCCACGCGGCGCCGCCAATCACCATGCAGCGGCGCACGATCTCAAATCGATCGATCAGCAAAAAGCCGGCAAGCAGCACCGTCAAGATTCCGGCGATGTTGTCGATGCCAATCAGCAGCAGGCTCAGCAAAAAGAGCAGCACCGTTGCAAGTGCGCGGTTGTCGACGACCGACCTCACGTATTCAAAGAGCCGATCGGGTACCTCGAATGCCTGCCTATCGTCTTTTGTCATATCCACTTCCCCACCATCAAAGGCGCTATTCGATGATGTAGCCGACGCCCCAGACGTTTTTGATAAAGCGTGGCTTTTGTGCGTCGTCGCCGATTTTTTCGCGCAAGTGGCGAATGTGCACCATCACCGTATTGTTGGAGCCGGGCATAAAATCCTCGCTCCACACCGCGCGGAACAGGTCCTCCACGGCCACCACGCTGCCGCGATGCTCGACCAGATACAGCAAGATTGAATACTCGGTGGGTGTGAGGCGTACCGGTGCACCGTCCACCGTCACGGAACGAGCGTCGCGGTTGATCTCCAAGCCGTCGAGCTGAATGGTCGGCGACTCGGCCGCCTGTGCACGGCTACCGTAGCTGGTGTAGCGGCGAAGCTGAGCGTGCACGCGCGCGATGAGCTCCAGCGGACGGAACGGCTTAACCACGTAATCGTCCGCGCCAAGCGAAAGGCCCCCGATCTTGTCTTGCTGGGCATCGCGCGCCGTCAGCATGATCACGGGATAGGTATGGCTGGAACGGATCGTACGCAGCAGCTCAAACCCATCGATATCGGGCAGCATGACATCTAGCAGCGCCAAATCGAACTCCTGCTCCAAAATCGCCTTGGCAGCATCGGCCCCGCTATAGGCAATCTGGACATCAAAGCCCTCTTTTGTAAGGTAGATGCCAACCAAGTCGGCGATGGCCTTTTCGTCATCAACTACCAGTATGCGCTCGTTCATGCGTGCTCCTCTCGCGCTCCATTATGCCTGAGGCGACGCACGCCACACACAACAAGCGTGGGTGATTAAGTCGGTCTTAAGCACCCTTGTGCCCGTTCGAACGCGGATGTGGGCCACGCACGCACGCGATGATCGCCGACGCCGGCAAACGATATACTCTAGTTTCAGAAGAGACCATCCCGTCGAAAGCGAAATCTGTGAAGTCCCTCACCTCTTTTGCAAAGCGCTCAGCCCAGCTTGCCGCCGGCTTTGTCTGCGCTATCGCCCTTGCCGCTGGCGCGCCCACCGTCGCCGGCGCCCAAGTGCTCACGACCGACAATGTTTGCGGCAAAACCGCCGATGCGCGCGGCATCACGGCCGAAAACCTGCCCGATATCGATGCGACCAATGCCCTCGTCATGGGCAAAGACGGTACCGTCTACTATGGGCGCGGCGCCGATGAGCAGGTCAAAATCGCCTCGATCACCAAGGTCATGACCGCAATCCTAACCGTCGAGAATTGCAAGATGGACGAGAAGGTCACGGTGAGCAACGCCGCAGCCACCGTGGGTAATTCGACCGCCGGCTTGCTCGAAGGCGACGAGCTTACCGTGGAGCAGGCACTGCGCGGCCTGATGATTCCCTCGGGCAACGACGCCGCCATCGTGCTCGCCGAATATGTGGGCAAGAAAATCGACCCTAAGACCAAAGACGCCGAGGCCACATTTGTGAAGGCCATGAACGAGCGCGCTAAGAAGCTCGGCTGCACCGGCACGCTTTTTGAAAACCCGCATGGTCTGGACTTTGATGAGTGGGCTGGCGATATGCACTCAACCGCACACGACGTAGCGCTGATGATGCAGGAGGCCATGAAAAACAACACGATCCGCGAGGTCGTAGCGAGCGAGGATTCCTGGATCGAGGTCACGGGCGCCGACGGCACCGACCATTCGCATTCCATGGACACGCATAACTATTTGCTGGGCCAAGATGGCAACATCGGTGGCAAGACCGGCACCACCGACGATGCAGGCTATTGCTTTACGGGTGCCTACAACCGCGACGGCGACGAGATCTACACCGTTATTTTGAACTCCACCACCACCGATCAGCGCTTTACCGATACCGCCACCCTTGCCAACTGGTACTACGACCACAAGGTGACGGTCGCAATCGCCAACACGCAAGAAAAGACCGCCAACGGCAACCCGCTTATGGCGCGCATTAGTCAAACCGACTGGACGGATAAGACAATCGACGCCACGCTCGCCGATCCCACGGCGCAAGCGACCGTGTTTTCTCTTGCCGGCGAGGTGACCGAAAAGGTTAGCTACGACGATCTTTCGGGCACGGTGCATGTGGGCGACAAGGTGGGCAGCGTTACACTCAAGCAGGACGGCACCAAGATCGCCGTCATGGACCTGGTTGCCGACGAGGAAGGCGCAGGGCCGAATCCCATTGAATGGCTGCTCGTGAAGCTCGATCGCTTGGGCCGCCGCATCGACAACCGCCCACTTGCGGCAGAGAGCGAGACCGTAGCCAAGGCTCCTGAGATGTAGGGCGCAAGAATAATAAGTCCACTGAAAGGAGGCATCCGAAAGGATGCCTCCTTTTTGAGGGTTCGAATCCCCAGCCGCCATTCTTGATAATAAAAAAGGACCCCAAATGGGACCCTTCTTCAAATTCGTACTGGCGGAGAGCTGGGGATGTCCGGGCACGCTGCGCATGCCCTCCGGCTTCAAAGCCTGGCAGCTTTTCTCCCACGGGCTACAAACGCTTTCGCGTTTGCTTAACGCCCGTGCCCTCTCGGGTTCGAATCCCCAGCTAACGTGGTTCAACTAAAAAAGGGCCCCTTTCGGAACCCTTCTTTAAAGTCTTACTGGCGGAGAGCTGGGGATTCGAACCCCAGATGCCCTTTTGGGGCATACTCGCTTAGCAGGCGAGCACCTTCGGCCTCTCGGTCAGCTCTCCGTAACAGCCGTTCTATAGTAACCAAACAGCCAAGGATGGGCAAGGGGGAATTTTGGAGCGATTCCGATTTGCCAGTAGACGTCTCAGCCAATCATCTCAATTTGTAACAGTTACAGGCCGAATCTTCGTCCAGATGTTACAGATTTAGACAAACAGTCAGCGCCATCCGCAAATGTCTCAATCTGAAACACCTGCATGCCGTAATCCCCTCTAGATGTTACAGATTGAGACAAAGATGCGGGGGCAACCACAGCGGCGGCGTCGATGCCTCCAGTCTTTATTAGTCCGCTCGAATGGTCTCCAACAGATAATCGCGCATGTACGGAATTGCAAACGAAACACAGCCGTAGCCGGCAGGCTCAATCAGTCCCGTATCGATCAGACGTTTGCGATACGACCCGACTTTATTCGCCGGCAATCCCATCTTTTTGGCAATATCACCGTTCGTAATCTCGCCGCCTTCGCATTGCGCCATCGCCGCGAGATATTGAAACTGCCGCTCCGACACCCTGCGCAGCGCGGGGGCAATCACCATGGCATTGAAACTATCAAGAGCCGCCTGGACACCCTTGCGAGCCGCCTCTTCACTCACGCTCTCCGACCCGCTGCGCGCAGCAACCTGCCAAGCGTAATATCCGACCAACTGGACCATAAAGGGATAGCCTGCCGAAGCCTTTGTTAAAAGCTCAGCAACGCCTTCGTCGAGTTCCTTGCCCGCACGCCTCATCGTATCCTCAAACGATCCGCCGACTTCAAAATCTGAAAGCCGCGTGAGCTCGATATGCTTCGCCCTCTGAAGGAACGTCAACGTATCATCCACCACCACGCCATCCACCGAGGTTGGCAAACCAGCGAATGCAAAGGCGACATTCGCCCCTTGGCGAATCAAGAGCTGCATTTCATTACCCAGCTCGCGCATTTCCTCAGTTGAGGCGTCCTGAATCTCATCAAGTGTGATGAGCAAACCACCTCGCTTCGCGGCATCGTACATCGCCTCCCCCAGATGAGAGGCTGACTTCGACAGCTCTACGGAGCCAAGGCTGACTCCTAAAATCGATGGGGAAATCGACATTGATGCAAGACGAACATTTCGCTGCAGAGCCTCGAGAATTCTGTCGCAAAAACCGGCATTTGAGGCGACGTCGACAACCTCGAATCCTTTTTTGCGCGCAAGATCGCCCAATGCGTTGAGGAGCACCGTTTTACCCGTGCCTCGGACACCCGAGATGCGCATGAGTCGATCGGGGGCACCAGGGCCATTCTCAAGAGCTTCGGCAAAGTCATCCAAAACAGCGTCGCGTCCGATAAGCTCAGGTGGATTCATGCCCGCTGTTGGCTTAAAGGGATTAATAGCTTTTGACATTCGACCTCCTCTGCCAGTTTTAACAACTTTAACAAAGTTTAGCAACTTTAGCAGAGTTTAACAGTTTTAGCAGGCTCGGCGGCTTTATGCCTTACCGATTCTGTCGGGTCCTCCCGCCCGCGCCGATACAAATAGCGCGGTGCGGCCCCTCTATATCGCCCCTACCCCAGCGAACGGTTGAGGGAGCCGAGCTCGTCGTTGCCCATAGTGCGCCACATTTGGTAGATGCAACCGCGTGCCAGGAAAAAGAAGCCGTTGTCGACCAGTTGAACAGCGGCATCTGCCAGCTGATTCGTCACGGCGGACACTGGCGGCAGCTCGAGTCCAGCCTTGTGGATGGTCTCAACCGCTTCTTCGAACGTCGGAGGCTCGCTGACGCCCATCTCGTTCATAAGGCCCTGCATTTCTTCCAGCGCGCTGCTGCCCGACTCCTCGCCGCGCGGCACTAGACGGTAACAAGCCAGCGCCAGGTCGAGCTGATCGCAATTCCAATAGGCAAACGCCAAGCGATAGAACAGGTAGCCAATTGCAGAACGATCGCTGGCAATACGTAGGCCGTGGCGCGCCACCTCGATAATCTCGTCAAAGCGCTCCAGACGCGCAAGCACGTTGATGAGTGCAAAGTGCGATTGCATGGACGAGCGCGCCAGATCGTAAAGATGGCGCACCTCGGGCAGTGCTCGTTCAAAGTCCTCTTGCTCGGCGTAAAAGCTGCAGATCTCGTGCTGGGCAAAGTACAGCGCATCGGGCGCACGAAGGATTCGCACAGAGTCGTCTTCTTCCAACACCGGTAGCACCATGCGCACCAGCTGGTTATCGCAAAACTGCGTTTGAACCGGACCTGTCGCTAAAAGCTCGGCGACGGCGCACTTAGCCTCCAACTCCTCGACAAGACGGGAAAAGCCTTCAAAAGCACCTGTACGGTCGACTTTTGCCTGCTCGCGCAATTCAACAACACGGGCCACGTATGGGTCGTCGTCCTCTTCCATGACCTCCAACTCGTCAGCCGTATCGGCAAGCAGCAGATTGCGCAGCGCCGGCGGCAGCGTGCGATGGTCATCACGCGGACGAGCATGAACCTCCGCAGGCTCAATCGTCTCCGGAGCGGTTGACTCATACGCCTCAAGCACACGCTTGCACGGCATATCGTCCATGTCCATGTTCTCAAGATCCTTGGCGACAGGCACGCAATCGGCCAGATAGGCCGCACGCCCAAAGAAATACGTTGCGACAACGCGCTCGCCCTGCTCACTGTCGGTAGCAGCAATCTGCACATAGCAGCGCGTGATGCAGGTGCCCGCGGCAAAACACGCTGCCGCAAGCGTGAGTGCCACGCGCGCATCGTGCTCCGCGGCCCAGATCGCCCGCGTGTCCTCGTCCAGCTCGCGCCAGGCGTCATCCTGAGCGTCGTATTCACGTTGCGGCATGGCATCAACGACAGACTGCCCAAACCGAACGAGCATAATCCCCTCGGCAACGTTTGCCCGATAGGTATAGTCGAGCCGCGTGACCACGTTGAGCGCCTCAACGATTCGCGCAAAACGGGTGCGCACGTCCCACTCGCCGCCCGGCTGGCAAGCCACCGTACCCGGCTTGCCCCACGGGTTATCGCTCGAAGCCGTATCGAGCAGTCGGGGAACATCGTTGGTCGTCTTGGCGATATGCCACGCATCAAAGAGCGCGCAGCCCTCAAGGCTCGGCGAGGATGCCGTAGGGACCAATCCGGCCCCGATGCGCTCAAGGATGCCGGAGAGGCGGTTGAGACGGCACTCGACGGCAAGCAGCATGTCAATCTCGTCCTGGTCCAGCAGGCTACGATCAAAATTGAGATAGAAAATCTTTGAGCGATCAATGCGAGCCAGGCTCATCTCGGACTTGGCAGCGATGGTGCGCAGGCGGGGCAAGTCAATTTCGCTCATAAGGGCGGCGGCATAGCGCTCGATACCGCTCGGATTCTCGGCATGGTCAACGCGGTAAAGCAGCGTCTCGATAGCATCGGGGAGCGGTGCCGTGTTAAAGCCCAAAAACACCTCGACCGGCTCGGGCAACTTTACGAGCTTGATCTTGTCGACTACGTTTTGCATACCCTCGTCGAGTCCGCCGGCGTCCGCCGTGTTCACAATAGCGCTTTCGGAGTTGGCAAATATCACGTAGCGCAAGAACATCGAGGCCATGAACTCGCCGTAAGGAAGGGCGCGGGTCGAATTCCATGTCTCGTGGTCGGACTGCTCGCGCATGGGGCCTTCGGGAGAGCCGGCAGTTTGCGCACACGCGCGCATTGCACCGTTGGCTTCCCTTACCATAATCTCACCAATACTGGAATCCGACTCGTCAAGGACCAGTTCCATGTCGGGATCGTTGGGCAGCGGAGCCTCGCAGACGGGGCGGTCCACCTTGTACACCTCACCCGAAACGCTTACGTAGCCCAAAAGCGACACATGACTTTTGCCAACGAATTCGACGACATAACAAGATTCATGCTGGTCCTCGCCAAAGAGTTTCCAGACCACGCCATATGAGCGCCCCGCAGGCTGCTCGGGCATCGCCGGAAAGCGCTTTTTGGGATCGAGAAACCTGAGCCTGTATGTCGGACGCTCTGCCACGAAATATCACCCTGATCGGTCGTTGAGAGAAGGAGTGGTCGCGGATGGGCCGCGACACCTACTCGGAATCTTACACGAGTCGACAGGAAATCGTCCCTTTGGACGAAAGCACTCAAGCTGGCGTAAAAGAAAAGCCCCCGTTGCCGGGAGCTTTAATCTCAAATGGTGCGGCGTATAGGATTCCGCGCATCCGCTGCGCGGATCCGCACCGGCTT
>CABTZA010000029.1 GCA_902489225.1 uncultured Collinsella sp. | reverse complement strand
TTGACGCGCTTTTTGGTAACGACGACGGGGATGGGCGTCCCATCCGGTCGGGATACGGAAATCGTAAACTGCTGCGTCAAAAGCGGTCCTTCAGATTGGGGACGGGCCGGCATGTCGACCGTTCGGCATACCGGCCCGCTCAAGGGATGTGAAATTAATAACGCTCAAAGAAGGCAAGGGCATTATCGCTGCAGAGCTTCTGCATCACGGTCTTGCCAAAGTGCTTGGAGAGCATGTTCTGGAACTCGGGCATCTTGCTGGCATCGGAGAGGAAGGCGGGCACCGTGGCACCGTCCCAGTCGCCGCCGAGCGCGATGACGTCCTCGCCGCCCAGGTCGAGCCAGTGCTCGATATGTGCCGCCAGCTGGTCGAAGGTGACGTCTGCGGCTGTCTTGTCGGTTGCGTCGTTGGAAAGGAACTCGCTGCAGTAGTTGAGGCCGACGATGCCACCCATGTCGCGAATGGTGCGGAACTGGTCGTCGGTGAGGTTGCGCTTAACGCCGCAAACTGCACGAGAGTTGGAGTGGCTGGCGACGAAGGGACGTGTGGCGTGGGCGACAACCTCGTCAAAGCACTCATCGTTGAGGTGGGAGACGTCAAGCACCATGCCGGCGTGCTCCATCTGCGTAAGTGCCTCGATGCCGGCGGCGGTGAGGCCGGCGTGGGTATCGTGTCCGCTCGCGAGCGGTCCCTGCGCATTCCAGCTGAGCGATGACATGAGTACGCCCAAGCTCTTGAGCACCTCGATCAGCGCGGGGTCCTCGGCAAAGAACGTGGCGTTTTCGATGGTGTGGATGCAGGCGACCTTGCCGTCTTTGAGCGCGGGGCGAATGTCTGCCGCGCTGCGTACGTTGACCATGCGGTCGTGGTTGAGCATTGCCTGGCCGCTCATATGCGCCATGATCTGCGCCTGGAAGCGCGCGGCGTGGGCGGTGGGAATCTCATCGGGGACAAACGTGGCGAAGCACTGTGCCCATGGCGTGTTGCCGATCTTTGCGAGCGAGATGGCGCAGGCGTTGCCCTCGATGAGGTCGAAATCTTGCGGATGCGTTTCGTCGCCGGGGAAATAACCGTCGGTGCCGGCGGTAAAGCGCAGGTCGAGATCGAGCGTGGCCCAGCCGATGCGGTCGGCGGTGTCGCAGTGTAGGTCAAATACGGGATATGCCATGGTTCCTCCGGTTGCAGCGTTTCTTTGCAAACTGTCATTGAATTGTATGACTAGGGTATAGTTAGCGCCATATGTTCACGGCGGCCCGCGTTGTGCGCCGCCCTTATCACGGAGGTTACCATGTCCAACCAGGGCAAGAAGGTCAAGACTCATTATCGCGGCACGCTCGACGACGGCACGCAGTTCGATAGCTCCTACGATCGCGGCGAGCCGCTGGAGTTCACCTGCGGCGCCGGTCAGATGATCAAGGGCTTCGACGCCGCTGTTGTCGACATGCAGGTGGGCGAGAAGAAGACCGTGCACATTCCTGCTGCCGATGCCTACGGCGAGCACAATCCCGAGATGGTTATTACCTTCCCGGCCGAGCAGGTTCCCAACATCGAGCAGATCGAGAAGGGCATGAAGCTCTTCCTGTCCACGCCGAGCGGCATGCCTGTCCCCGCCGTCGTCATCGACGTAACGCCCGAGGCCGTGACGCTCGACGCCAACCACGAGCTGGCCGGCAAGGACCTCAACTTTGATATCGAGCTCGTCGAGGTCGAGGGTTAGAGTATGCCTGAACGCTTGGTTTCGACGACATGCTTGGGAAATCTCAACGATCCGTCCTATGAACTCCTGCTTCGCCGGAAGCTGGGCGGCGTCTTTGAAGTTGACGAGCTGCTGCTCGATTGGGACCAGGCTGATACGCGCGCGTTTGTGGGCGTGACGGAGCTGGGGCGCACGGTCGATGTCCGGCTGGGTACTGCCGACGGCGGTCGTCTTGTCGACGGCGACGTGCTCTCCGTCGACCGTTCGGGCGTGGTGCCCGTGGCGGTTGTCGTGCGCCTGCGCAGCGCCGAGGTTTATTTGGTCGAAGTTGACCGCATGGACCCGATTGCGCTCGCGCATGCGTGCTGGGAGATCGGCAATATGCATGCGCCGCTTTTCCGAGGCGATTCGGACGAGCATACCGTGCGCATGTATACGCCGGTGCAGCCTGTTTTGGGCCGCATGCTCCGGGGCGTCGAGGGCGTTCGGCTCTCGACGGTTACCCGTGAACTCGATTCGGACCGGCGCTTTGCGTCGAGTGCGGCGGATGTCGTTGTGAGTATGGCTCCCGACTTTACGATCGTAAAGAAGGCGCGCGGTTAACGTGCGTATAAGTAAGACGGACTTTGAGAGGCAACTATTCAAAGTCCGTCTTACTGTTGATGAGATGCTGTGGGGGAAAGCATATGGGTCTTGAGGGAATCAAGCTGATTGCATGCGATTTGGACGGCACATTGCTGCATCCGGGGGAGCACGAGCCGCGTTCCGAGGCCTTTGAGCTCATCGATGAACTGCATCGTCGCGGTATCGTGTTTATGCCGGCGAGCGGCCGTCAATATGCGAGCTTGCGCTACCTGTTTGCCCCGGTGGCCGATGAGCTCGCCTATGTATGCGAAAACGGAGCCCTGGTGATGAGCGGGGGGCGTGCCGTTGTCAAGCGTTCCATGGAGCGTAGCCTTGCTATGGATATCGCGAATGCCGTGGTTGCGTATCCCCATGCCGACGTGACCCTTTCGTGTGAGGGACACCTCTACACCATGAGCGGCAACGATGCGTTCGTCGACCATTTGCGCCATGAGGTCCACTGCGATGTGGCGGTGGTCGACCGCCCCGAGGACATCGACGAGGACGTCATTAAGATTGCCTTCCAGACGCCCGAGGTGGATCAGCCGGCGGCCCTGGAGTATTTCGAGCGCCTCTTTAGCGACCGTGTTGACGTGATGACGTCGGGAACCGAGTGGACGGACTTTATCGGCTTCGGTTCGGGCAAGGGCTCCGCGCTTGCCGATTATGGTTGCGCGCTGGGGATCTCACCTAACGAAATGATGGCGTTTGGCGATAACGAAAACGATCGCGACATGCTCAATGTCGTGGGCCATCCTTATCTCATGGAGAGCTGCAATCCCTCTATGCGTGACATCAACGACCGCGTCCGTTACGTGCACACGGTCGAAGAAGAGCTGCGTCGTCTACTTGCTGAGTAGACATTTGGGACATGCCTAGAAATCTATTTTTTGCTGCAAAGCGCGGAAAGGTGGATTTTAAGGCATGTCCCGAACATCTACCGGCAGTCGGGGCAGAGACCCTCGAAGATGGTGTAGTGCGACGTGACGTGCCAGCCGATTTGCTCGGACGCCTTGGCGTCGAGCTGGGCATCGAAGGGGAGCGGTACGTCGATGACGCGGCTGCACGAGGTGCAGATGATATGCGCATGCGGCTCGATCGTGCGATCGAAGCGGCTGCCGCCCGGCGTCTTGATGGAGAGGATTTCGCCGGCGTCGGCCAAGAGATTGAGATTGCGGTAGACCGTACCGCGGCTGATTTTGTCATCCTGCGCGCGCACGACGTTGTAGATTTCGTCGGCGGTGGGATGGTTATAGCTTTGGCGCACGGCGTCAAGAACCAGCTTTCGCTGCCTGGTATTCCTTCTTTGCACCGCCATGCGCCTCGCCTCTTTTCTATTAACGGTCGTAGGTAAATGATACCGTATTTAGCACACAATACTAATAATGAGGACTGAAACCGTCTTCATTGGCAAGTGGGGCTCGGGCCTGGGCGTCTACGAGGCGAAAACGCGTTCCCATGCGCTCGTAGGAGGCATGAAGCGCCTCGAGATGAGATAGGATGTTTGCCGGAGCTCCCTGTATCTCCATCTCGACTGAGCCGTCTTCCATGTTGCGCACCCAGCCGGTGAGTGCGCGTGCCTGCGCGAGGTTGGTGTTGGTAAAGCGAAAACCAACGCCTTGGACTTGCCCCGTCCAGTGCAGGAAATAGCGCAGGGGAGTGTCTTGAGTGGCCTCGTCGCTTGCGAGCACGGTAAGCCTGCGGCGCAGCTCGAGCTCGACGTTTGATGGTTTTTGAGGCTCTCGACTGCCGCCGGTGACGCTGGAGAAGAACGTATCGAAGAGGCCCATCGCTATGCCTGCTTGTCTGCGTCGGCCGGGAAGGTAATGCCGGCCTGCTGGCGCACGGCATCCATGATGCGCAGTGAGACGAGCGTGACATCGCGGTAGTGGCCAAGCTCGTGGCGTCCTGCCGGGGTCTCCCAAATCTCTTCCTTAACGTTATCGATGCCGCCGATGGCGGTGATAAAGTCTGTGAGTTCGTATTCCATAGTGTTGCTCGATTTGGGTAGGTCGAGCACGCGGCCGTTGTCGCCCTGATCGCGCGGTGCCTCGGTCGCCGAGCCGCGTACGACATCGCCGCGATAGTCGATGCGGACGTTGCGGGGCGTGGACAGATGGTCGATCTGGATAGTGCCACGCTCGCCTTCGATCTGCGAGGGCAGCAGGTCATTCGTAATTTTGGAGTGCGCGAGCTCGACGGAGATGCGGCCTCCGCCATAGCTGGCGAGGATGGAACCGCAGCCGTCGATGGGGCCGTGCGTGAGCTGTCGCGTGGTGGGGTCGAGCAAAGTAGTCATGCTCGTAAGGCCGGAGGGCATGCCGAAAATCTCGACCATGGGCTCGACGGCGTAGACGCCAATGTCCATGAGGGAACCCGATGCCATATTGCAGTCGAAGATATTGGTGGCGCGTCCCGCGAGAATCTCGTTGTAGCGCGAGGAATACTTGCCAAAGCGCAATGAGGCGCGGCGGATGGGGGCGATCTCGCCCAGGGCGTCCTCGATGGCGTGGAAGGCGGGATCGTGGAGGGGACGCATGGCCTCGAGAGCCACGACACCTGCTGCCTCGGCAGCGCGGAAGACTTCCAGCGCCTGCGCTTCGGTGGCGCAGAAGGGTTTCTCGACGATGACGTGCTTGCCACCGGCGATGCAGGCGAGCGCCTGCTCGTGATGGAGCGCGTTGGGGCTGCCGATGTAGACGGCGTCGACGTCGGCAGCGGACGCAAGCTCGTCAAGCGCGGTGAAGTTACGCTCGCCGCCGTGTTCGGCGGTAAAGGCGGCGCCGCGCTCGGCATCGCGCGAGAGCGTGCCCACAAACGCGGCTTGGTCGTTGGCGTTGACGACCTGGATAAAGTCGTCGGTAATCATGGATGTGCCGATGGTCGCGATGCGCAGCATACGTCCCCCTTGCGTTGTTTGGTCTACAGGATGAGTGTAGCGCGTGGGGATATAAAGCTGCGCGAAAACGCTATTACAGGTCGCTCTCGTTAAAGCCGGTGTCGATATCGAGGTTACTGCCGTCGGCCGCCGTGGTGGCGAGCTCATCGCAGCGCTCGTTGAGCTCGTGGCCGGCATGTCCCTTAACCCAGATAAACTCCACCTTATGCTTGCTTTTTGCGGCAAGTAGGCGCTCCCACAGGTCGCGGTTTTTAACGGGCTGCTTGTTGGCAGTTTTCCACCCGCGCTTTTTCCAGCCGTCGATCCAGTGTTTGTTGAAGGCGTTGACGACGTACTGCGAATCGGAATGGACTTCGACGTCGCAGGGGCGGTTGAGCGCCTCGAGCGCCACGATGACCGCCATGAGTTCCATGCGGTTGTTGGTGGTCTTGGCGTAGCCGCGTGAAAGCTCGGAGGTGAAGGTCTTGCCGGTGGGGTTGGTGTATTTGAGTACGGCGCCGTAGCCGCCGCGTCCCGGATTTGATCGGGCCGAGCCGTCGGTATAGATGATGACCTTCACGGGCTTCCTTTCGTTGGGTACGTTTCGTGTGGGTGACCATTGTAGCGCCATGCCCGCCGGGGGCTAGCAATCTACGATTTCTACCCCGTCTTCCGACAGTTAGTTGGCATGGATGATGCGGTTGAGCTCGTCGAGGTATTGCTGCAAGAGGGGAGAGGGCTTGCGCTCGTCGTGCATGATATAGCCTACGAGCATCGTTGGGGCGTCTGCTAACGGGATCGATGCCATACCCCATTGCATTTCATTGGAGAGGACACCGGTCGACAGGGTGTAACCGTTCGACGTGATAAGTAAGTTAGTAAGTGTTCCGCGGTCCGAGATTCGTATGTTGCGGTCGCAAGGGATATAGCTAAAAGGTTCCTCGGCGTAATAGAAGGAATTCGAGGTGCCTTGCTCAAAGCTGTAGCGCGTATAGGGTGTAAGGTCGGCAAGGGACAGCTGCGGGCGGCGGGCAAGCGGGTGGCGCTCACTTACGAACACGTGGACCTTTGCATCAAAGAGGTGATGGAAGCTTGCTCGGGCATCGGTAAAGGCTTTCTGTAGGACACGATTGTTAAAGTCGTCCAGATAGAGGATGCCAATGTCGCTGCGAAACGCGCGGACGTCATCGATGATCTGCGACGTGGTGGTCTCGCGCATGATGAACTCGAACTTGTCGTCCCGGCAGCGCTCGACGACGTTGACGAAGGCCTCGACCGAAAAGGCGTAATGCTGGGCGGAAATGGCGAGGCGGGCTTGCGGGGTGCCGCCGTCCTCGTAGCGCGCCTCGAGCATGTCGGCCTGCTCTACGACCTGGCGCGCATAGCCCAAAAGCTCGGTGCCGTCGTTGGTGAGCGTGACGCCGCGGCTGGAGCGCGTAAAGATCTCCAGATGGAGCTCCTGTTCCAGGCTTTTGACGGCGTTTGATATGTTGGACTGAGCGGTATAGAGGCGCTGAGCTGCGGCGTTAATTGAGCCGGACTCTGCCACGGCAATCAGAAAACGAAGCTGCTGAAGGGTCATCGACGTCATCCTTTCGATTGCTATCTATAAAACCGATAACAGGTTAGCGCTTTTAAGTGATTGACCGAGCGAAACAATGCTCGTACTATTCAAAACACACAAAGGCGGTAGGTAATTAAACCGACCACGGAACCGGGATGCGAAAGGAGGCCCGCATATGAATTGCTTACCAAGACGAATGCCGGGCTCCTGTTTGCGCCCGTCGGCGTGATCAGGAGACAGCGACTTACTTCTCTCTAATTTATTTACTTTTGTTCGATCAAGGAGATCATCATGAGCCAGTTCATCAACAACCCCGAGCACACCTTTGGTTTCGATACCCTGCAGCTTCACGTTGGCCAGGAGAGTGCCGATCCCGCATCCGACTCCCGCGCCGTGCCTATCTACCAGACCACGAGCTATGTGTTCCGCAATTCCCAGCACGCCGCCGACCGCTTTGGTCTTGCCGATGCTGGTAACATCTACGGCCGTCTGACCAACTCCACCCAGGGCGTCTTCGAGGACCGTATCGCCGCACTCGAGGGCGGCGTGGCAGGTCTCGCCGTCGCCTCCGGTGCTGCTGCCATCACCTATACTCTGCAGGCTCTTGCTCAGGCCGGTGACCACGTGGTGGCTCAGAAGACCATCTACGGCGGCTCCTACAACCTGCTGGAGCATACGCTCTCCCAGTTTGGCGTCGAGACCACGTTTGTCGACGCTCATAACCTGGAAGAGGTCGAGGGGGCCATCAAGGACAACACCACGGCCATCTATCTCGAGACGCTCGGCAACCCCAACTCCGACATCCCCAACATCGACGCCATCTCCGAGATCGCCAAGAAGCACGGTCTGCCGGTTATCGTCGACAACACCTTCGGCACCCCGTATCTGTTCCGTCCGCTGGAGCATGGTGCCAACATCGTCGTCCACTCCGCAACCAAGTTCATCGGCGGCCACGGCACCTCGCTGGGCGGTGTGATCGTGGACGGCGGTAACTTCGATTGGAAGGCGAGTGGAAAGTACGCCCAGATCGCTGAGCCCAACCCCTCCTACCACGGCGTCTCGTTTGCCGAGGCTGCCGGTCCCGCCGCCTTCGCAACCTATGTCCGCGCTATCCTGCTGCGTGACGAGGGCGCCTGCATCAGCCCGTTCAACGCCTGGGTCCTGCTCCAGGGCACCGAGACTCTGTCGCTGCGCGTTGACCGTCATGTCGAGAATACCAAGAAGGTCGTTGAGTTCCTGACCGGTGACAGCCATGTTGCCAAGGTGAACCACCCGAGCCTGCCTGAGCACCCCGACCATGAGCTCTACAAGCAATATTTCCCCAACGGCGGTGCCTCGATCTTTACCTTTGAGATTAAGGGTGGCCAGGAGGCCGCCTGGAAGTTCATCGATCATCTGCAGGTGTTCTCGCTGCTCGCCAACGTGGCCGACGTCAAGTCGCTCGTCGTGCACCCGGCTACCACCACGCACTCCCAGCTCTCTGCCGAGGAGCTCGCCGAGCAGAACATCACGTCCTCCACGATCCGTCTTTCCATCGGTACCGAGAATGCCGAGGATATCATTTGGGATCTGAAGCAGGCCTTCGCCGCGCTGGACGAGTAAGGCGACTTGTGCAAGGACCCCTTGCGACTCGATAGGTATAACTGTATAAAATGCCTGCTCAAGGCGCCTGTGCGAACAATGGTTGCACAGGCGCCTTTTTTGCATAGAGAGGGCGCAAAAACAGGGTTTTTGACACGCTTTATGCATTCGAGTTGTGGAAAACTCCTGTTGAGAGGATGTGAGTTTTACGCAATTGACGTGCGCCTTTTAAGTAAAACCGCAGGTCGCGATTTGCTCGGGGTACTATGCAGCGCGATCGAATCACACGCAGCTCAAACGCAGCAAAAACGCACTACGGAGGTTTCCAGCTACATGAGGATTGATTCACGAAAACCGAAAGCCGCCGCCCTTTCCGCCGCTCTGACCGTGGCACTTTTGGCGGGCGCCGGTGCAACTGATGCCCACGCCGCAACACTGTCCGATACGGTTGGATCTACGCCGTCCGAGACGACGCTGGTGCAGCCCGTTGACTATCGCGGCGATGGTTATGGTTCCATGCAGGAGTGGAACGCCTCGATGGAGGCCAAGCGCGATTCCCTGGAGATGCGCGCTCAGATCATCATGAACATGTACGGTGACTATGCCACCGATGACGAGCGCGCTGTGCTGCAGGGCTGTATCGATGGCGCGGGCAGCCTGTTGACGATGGGGGAGGTCGACGCGAAGTCGACCGAGCTCGATGAGCTGCGCACTGCGCTTGAGGATGCCAAGCGCGAAGCGCTCGAGGCTGCTGCCGCCGAGGCGGAGGCTGCCGAGGCCGCCCAGGCTTCGTACTACAACGCCGGTTACACTTCGTCCTACGCGTCTGCCGCGTCCTGCGCGAACGGATCGGGCCTGACGCGCTCTACGGGTGTCAATAACTACAACGGGCGCCGCGAGACCTATTACAGCAGCAATGTGCTTTATCACTATCGCACGGGCGAATGGACTCAGGATTCTGAGGGCTTTTGGCGCGATTCCGACGGCTATTACGTTGTTGCCGCGGGCGATATGGCCCAGGGCTCGACCTTTACGGGCTCCAAGGGTGATTGCAAGGTCTATGACTCCGGCTGCGCTGCCGGAACCACCGACTACTACACCGGTTGGTAATTTTTCTGCATCACGGATATTTGGCGGACGGGCGTCTTTACCGAGCTTTAGGGCAACGTAAGGACGTCCGTTCTATGTATGCGTTTGAGTTAACAGAGCCCTTACCGTGGCGGTACGCTGGGCGTATGGATGCGGGGCACACTGGTTCTTGAGAAATAAGGTCTTTCTCTTGGAGGAAGTGGTCTTGTGAATGCTCGAGATATTGCCGTTGCCGCCGTCGCGTTGGTGCTTGGCTGCCTTGGTCCTACGGCCGCGCTCGTTGCGGGCATGCAGGGGTCTTGTGGGGCTGCCTCTATCGTGGTCAGTGCGTTGGTCGCGGCCGCACTGCTGGGAAGTGCGGGTGTAGTCCTTTGTCGCGACGATGAGGACCAGGCGTCGGAGTCGCAGCTCTAACCGTCGGGACATCGACTACTGGTTATAGATGAAGATGAAAGCCGCCGTAAGGGGAGTGCTCCTTGTGGCGGCTTTGCTTTTGAGCCTGTTGACGTGGTGAGCCGGGCGCTACCAGCTTTTCTCGATATCGCGGATGCGCTGATAGAGCCAATCGTTTTGCGGCACTTGGATATCGTGTTTGACGGCCAGGCGGCAAATGGTGCCCGCGAACTCCTCGACTTCGGTTTTTCGTTGCGCGATGCGGTCCTGCGCCATCGAGGGCATACCGGTGGGGTCGATTCCCTCGATGAGGTGCACCGTCTGCGTCAGGTCTGCCTCGGTCAGCTCAATGCCCTCGGCGTTGGCGACCGCAAGCGTTTCGCGCATGGCAGAAACAAAGCAGCGACGCTGCTCGGAGCCCGGCTCCGTGGCGCTTCCGTAGGTCCCGCCGTAGGCCATGCACGTCTGGTTGATGCCGTCGTTGAGCATGAGTTTGGCCCACATGCGGTGCGCAACGTCGCTCTCGACGGTATGGGCGATGCCGCAGCGCGTGTAGAGCTCGTCGATGGCGGTGACGGTTGCGAGCTCGGTGCCGGCCGCCGCGCCAAAGCGGATTTCGCCCGCATTGGTAAAGGTGAGCGCGCCGTCGAGGAACACGGCGTCCATGCCCTGGCAAATACCAAGAACGGTATGCTCCCAGCCAAAGCGCTCGGCAATCTTTTGCTCGCTCGTAATGCCGTTACACAGCGAGGCGATGAGCGTATTGGGTCCCACGACGCGCTCCATAGTCTTGAGTGCTTGGTTGAGTCCAGTCGTCTTGACCGTGAGAATGACCAGATCGACGGGCGTTGCCTCGCTGGCGCGGACGGACTTGAGCGCACAGGGCTTGCCGTTGACGGTGAGCGCATCGCCCGCGTGACGCTCAAAACGGGCGTCATCCATGACGTATTCGACGGCGTCGTTGCCGAGTGCCTGGGCGATCATACTGCCGTAGAGTAGCCCGACGCCGCCCTTGCCGATAAAGGTGACCTTGTTGATCTGCATGTGAATTATCTCCCCATATAAAAGGCGGCCGCGTAAGGGGCGCCTGATGGATTGTATGCCGCCAGCGCACCTTGTGCATGCAGGGTGGCGATTTTTAAATGAATGGACGCGTGGAGCTTACGCTGCGGGGCAGACCGCGAAAACGCGTGCGGGATATCCAACGCCATCGCGCACCTTGGGGAAGGTGCAGAAGATGACGGCGCCTGTGGCGGGAAGCTCGTCCAGATGGTCCATGACCTCGATCTGATAGCGGTCGACCGAGAGGATGTACTGTTCGCCGGGGTAGGGGTAGGCATCCTCGCGTGTGGTCACGGTTGCGGGGTCGGTGTCTGCCGGTTCGTGGCCGATGGCACCGATGTTGCGCTCTTCTACAAGCCATTTGATGGCATCGAGGTCCCAGCCGGGGTAGTGGGGCTGGCCGTCTTCGTCCTTGTTTTCGAGGTCGGCGAGCTTGGACCAGTCGGAGCGGAAGGCGACAAAGGCGTCCTCGGGAATGCGGCCGTGCTCGTTCTCCCAGGTCTTGAGGTCATCGACGGTCAGAATAAAGTCGGGGTTTGCGGCGCACTCCTCGTGTTTGTCGATGACGCAGAGCGGATGCATAAACTCGATAGGTTCGATCTCGCCAAGGGAGCGGCCATCGACATGGAAGTGGCGCGGCGCGTCGACGTGGGTGCCGTACTGCGAGGCGACCGAATACTGGAAGCAGCGCATGGGCGCGAGCATGTCTTCGGGCGTGTCGGGCAGGTAGTCGAAGAGTTTGGTGGACTCAAAGGGCTTAAAGCCAAACCAGTGCGGAGTGTCGCACGAGAGCGTGTGGGTGAGGTCTACCCAGCGATAATCGGTGCTTTTGAGCTGGGATGCGAGGTTCCAAAGGTCGAGCGCGGGCATGGGTGGCTCCTTTCATCGGGCTTTTTGCTGATGTTAAAGCGGTGTCGTGACGGCTCGATTTCTGCTGCGTTACGATACGTTCTCGATTGCGATTCCGTATTGTTTCGGCCGCGTGACCGTTGTGTTTCGCCTTGCCGGGGCGCTGATGGCGAAAGGAGGGGCCGTGCAATACCGCGTTGACCCCAAAAGTGGTAACCGAATATCCGCTCTGGGTCTGGGCTGCATGAGATTTCCCGGTGCGCCGGGCCATCCGGATGCGAAGACAGCCGATGCCATCATTTCCCGTGCGGTGGAACAGGGGATTAATTATCTGGATACTGCGTATCTCTATCCCGGTAACGAGGTGTGCGTGGGCGCCTCACTTGAGCGCTTGGGGCTACGCGACCGGGTGTTGCTGGCGACCAAACTGCCGCATGCTTCGTGCAAGTGCGCGGAGGATTTCGACCGGTTTTTCGACGAACAACTGCGCCGCCTGCGAACCGATCATATCGACTATTACCTCATGCACAACATCACCTCGCCCGCCCAGTGGGAGCGCGTGGTGGCGTTGGGTATCGAGGACTGGATTGCGCGTCAAAAGGCGGCGGGGCGCATTCGCCAGATTGGTTTTTCGTACCACGGCAGCGCCGCGGACTTCCTCACGATGCTTGACGCGTATGACTGGGATTTTTGCCAGATCCAGTACAACTACGCTGGAGAGCGCTACCAAGCGGGAACGGCGGGACTCATGGCGGCTGCGGAGCGCGGGCTCGCGGTGTTTGTGATGGAGCCGCTGCTGGGCGGGCGTTTAGCGGGCAAGCTGTCGCCGCGGGCCCGGGCTGTGCTCGATGACGTACTCGATCCATACCTGAAGACGCCGGCTGCTTGGGGACTTTCGTGGGTGTGGAACCATCCTCAGGTCACGATGCTGCTTTCGGGCATGACCGATACCGCACAGGTGGACGAGAACGCGGCATTGGCGGATCGCGCACTGCCGAATTCGATGACGAGAGAGCAGCTCGATACCATCGCACGCGTGCTGGGAGAGTTTGAGAAATCGAATCGCGTGCCCTGTACGGGGTGCGGCTACTGCATGCCATGCCCCAAGGGCATCAATATTCCCGGCTGCTTTGCCGCCTACAACGCAAGCTATGCGCATAGTTGGTTTACGGGGCTGTCTCAATACTTTACGGCGAGCGCGGTGCGGACGAACGAGCCCAAGCTGGTGAGCAATTGCGCCAAGTGCGGCAAATGCGCACGTCACTGCCCGCAGCACATCGATATTCCCGAGCGTCTCGACGATGTGCGCCGACGTTTCCAGCCTGGCCCCGTAACGGCTGCGCTTAAAGCCTTTTGCAAAACGCGCTCCTCATGACCCTTTTATAACTTGCGGTGGAATAGTTCCTGTTTGCGGCAGAATAGGGCTTAAACAGGAACTATTCCACCGCAACTGAAGGGGGCTGTCGTGGGCTATCGGGATTCATGTGATGATTTGCGCGAGATTCGTTGGGCCGTTTTAGGCGCTGGGCGCATTTCGCATCGATTTGCATCGTCACTCAAGGAGGTCGCCGGGGCGCGGCTTATGGCCGCCGCCGGTCGCACCCCTTCGCACGTCGAGGAGTTCTGCCGAGCGTTTTCGATTGATGCCGCGCACGGTTACGCCTCGGCCGACGATGACGGGCGCGCAGCTTATGACGCGTTGATCGCCGATCCCGATGTCGACGCCATTTATTTGGCACTTCCGCATGGCATGCATGCGCATTGGGTCTGTCGGGCGTTGCGCGCGGGAAAGGCCGTGCTGTGCGAAAAGCCCGCCGTTTTGAATGAAGAGGAGGCCCATGCGATTGCCTCCGTTTCCCGTGAGTGCGGCGTGCCATTTATGGAGGCGATGAAAAATCGGTTTTGCCCGATGCGCGCTCGAGTGAAGGGTTTGCTTGCGTCGGACGAGCTCGGCCGTATCGTCTCGATCGAGAGCGTGCAAAAACTCGATTATGGTGAGCCCCCTTCGAGCTATCTTCTCGATCCGTTGCAGGGCGGCTGCCTATATGACATGGGCTGCTATGCAGTCGGTTGGTTTGAGGATTTGCTCGCGGGCGCTTGCGAGGTTTCGTCCCGTGAAGTTCGCTGGCGTGACGTATCGGGCGGCCGCGTCGATTGGGCCGACGAGATCCGTATGAGCGTCGGCGGTATACCCATTCATATGGTGTGCGACGGCAAAGCAACATATGAAAGCCGCTTAACGATTGCCTGTGAGCGAGGCTCGTTGGAAATCGAGCGTCTCCATCGCCCCGAGCTCGCCCATGTGAAGTATTCCGACGGTCGAACGCTAGAAATAAATGCCCCGTTTGAGATCGATGATTTCTTCGGCGAAATCCAGCATGCGACGCAGCTCATTCAGGCGGGGAAACTCGAGAGTCCCGTCATGCCCCTTGCCGCCACGCAGCGCTGTGCACACATCATCGATGCGATTCGCTTGAAACTTTAGGGCGTGGGGGCATGGCGCCAGCGCCTGGAATGCCTTGGAGGCCTTTGCCCCTGATGCCCCTTTTATAACTTGCGGTGGAATACGGTCTGTTTGCGCCAAAATAAGGCACCAATAGACCGTATTTCACCGCAACTGATGAGGGGGAGTTGGAGATGCTGACGATCGGGTGTCATCTTTCGACGACGAAGGGCTATCGGGCAATGGGGGAGACGGCGTTGTCCATTGGCGCCAATACCTTTGCATTCTTTACGCGCAACCCGCGCGGTGGCAAGGCAAAAGACCTTGACATGGATGACGTGGCGGCTCTGCGCGAGCTTATGACGCAAAACGACTTTGGACCGCTGGTGGCGCATGCCCCTTATACCTATAACCCCTGCTCCGCTAAGGAGCGAGCGCGCGAGTTTGCCCTGGAGGCCATGGCCGAGGATCTGCAGCGCATGGAAGCGCTGCCCGGCAACTACTACAACTTCCATCCCGGTGCGCATGTGGGGCAGGGCTCCGACGCCGGCATTCAGATGATCGTCGACACCCTGTGCCAGGTGATGTTTGAGGGCCAGCAGACGACGGTGCTGCTCGAGACCATGTCGGGCAAGGGCACCGAGGTGGGCCGCAGCTTTGAGGAACTGGCGCTCATCATTGAGGGTGTTGCCGGCAAACGCCCCGAGCTGTCGGCCAAGCTGGGCGTTTGCCTAGACACCTGC